>NZ_JBEVLO010000308.1:0-27273 GCF_040509115.1 Mycobacterium sp.
CATCGCAGAGCCGGCCGATCGGTGGCATGGGCCTTTCAGGACCTCGAATCGGCTCCCGAGTCGGGCCGGCTGGTCGACGAGGCCGCCCGCTCGGCACCGGCGACGCGCCAACGCATCGACTACCTCTTCGAGAACGGCGACTTCGACCTGCCCGACCGGCAACGTCCGGCATGCCACGCCTCGGGCGGCCACAGTTACAAGGCGATCTACGGCCGGTTGGCATGGGACCGGCCGTCACAGACCATCACCACCGGCTTCTACAGCATGTGCATGGGACGCTACGTGCACCCCAGCCGGCGTCGCACCATCACCGCGCACGAAGCCGCACGGCTGCAATACATTCCGGACTGGTTCTCGTTCGCCCGCGTGTCGCACCGGACGGCGTTGGCGCGGATGATCGGCAACGCGGTGCCGTCGCGACTGAGCTATGCGGTGGCTCTGGAATGGCTACGTTGAAGGCGGCGGGCTTGTTCGCAGGCATCGGCGGGCTCGAGCTCGGCATGGCCGCGAGCGGACACCAGACGCAACTGCTCGTCGAGAACGCGCCTGCCGCCATGCACGTGCTGCGCCGCCGCTTCCCGGACACCAAGCTGGAAGCCGACGTCCGCGACGTGCCCGCATTGCCCGCGGGCACCGACGTCGTCGTCGCGGGCTTCCCGTGCCAGGATCTCAGCAGCGTGGGCCGAAAGGCAGGCATCGTGGGCGCCAGAAGCAGCCTCGTCGGGGAGGTACTGCGGTTGCTCGAAGATGGCGACGTGCCGTGGGTGGTGTTGGAGAACGTCCCGTTCCTGATCTCGCTGAGCCAGGGCGCCGCGTTGCGCCTCGTCACCACGGCGCTGACGGAGCTGGGCTACCGGTGGGCGTACCGCGTGGTGGACACCAATGCCTTCGGACTGCCGCAACGGCGCAACCGTTGGTACCTGGTGGGGTCACGGGTCGGTGATCCACGCGACGTCTTGCTGGCCGAGGACGTCGAAAAGCCCTCTGCGGCAGTCGGTTACCCCGACGTGGCGTGCGGGTTTTACTGGACGGAGGGCATGCGCGCGTTCGGCTGGGCGGTGGACGGCGTGCCGCCGATCAAGTGCGGGTCGTCGGTGGGCGTGCCCTCTCCCCCGGCAATCCGCCTGCCGTCAGGGACCTATGTGACGCCCGATCTGCGGGATGCCGAACGCCTGCAAGGCTTCCCGATCGACTGGACGGCACCGGCGGAAGAGGTCGCGCGCACGGGCGAACGGTGGCGGATGGTCGGCAACTCGGTGAGTGTGCCGGTTGCGCAGTGGATCGGTGGCCGGCTGGCGAATCCTGGCCGGTACGAGGGCGCGGACGACAGACCCTGGGACGGGATGAGGTGGTCGCGGCGCGCGGCGTGGGCGGATCTCGACGGCGTCGTGCACACCTCCGACGTCGGCCCGTGGCCGGTGTGGGGGCCGCGGCTGCCTCTGGTGGACTTCCTCGTGTACCCGGGGAAGCCATTGTCCGCGCGCGCGGCAACCGGGTTCCTCCGCCGCACTCAGAAGGGGTCACTGCGGTTTCCCGCCGGGTTCATCGACGAGCTGACGGGTTACGCACGCGCCGCGACGTGAGCGAATGCTCAACCTCGTCACGGGCGGCTGGGACCAGCAGTCAGTGCCGTGCGGCCGACCCGCTCGCCCCGAGGAGAGAAGACCCCCGTTGAAGGTCTGGTGGCTTTATCATTGGTCCATGACACCAGAGGGCACTGTTGCGCCGCCTCGCTCCGCGGAAGAGGGAATCTTCAGCCGCGTCATTTCCGGACGGGCGTCCGAACTCATCGTCGACCAAATTCGGTTGCTGATCAGGGACGGGCAATTGAAGCCCGGCGACCGGCTTCCCGCGGAGCGTGAGTTGGGTGAGCAGTTCGGGGTCAGCCGGGTCACCGTACGGGAAGCGCTTCGCGGCCTCGAAGCCAACGGCATCGTCAAGATCAAGGTCGGCGCCCGAGGCGGCGCCTTCGTCACCGCACCAACCAGCAAGCGGGTCGGCGAAGGAATCGTCGATCTGTTGAGCATGTCGGCGGTCACCGCACGCGAGGTCACCGAGGCTCGACAAGTGCTGGAACTGGGCATCATTCCGCTGGTCTGCGACCGCGCGACCAAGGAGGACATCGCCGCGATGCTGGAGATCTGCGACCGCGGGGACGCCGCGCTTACACACGGCTCCTATCCGATGGCGCTCTCCGCCGAATTTCACAGCCGGGTGGCGCTGGCCACCCACAACGACGCCATCGTCATGCTGTCGGAGTCCTTCCACGGCCCGACGCTGATGTCTCTTCAGCACGTCAAGGACGAGCATCCGGAGATGGGCATCAAGGGCAATCGCGAACATCGCCAGTTCGTCACCGCGGTGAGCAAGGGTGACGTCGAGAAGGCGACCGCCGTGATGCGCACCCACATCGGTCGCACGGCACGCCACATCTCCAAGGAAGTCTCAAGCTGACGCCAGGAAGTCGATGACCCGGGCCGGCGCGGTGGTCGCGGTCTGCTGGGCGACGGGAACGTCCCAGTATTGCGCCGAGGGCAAGCACTCCTGCAGATAGCGGGCCGCCGACGGTGCGTGGGAGGTGTCCTCCCCCGGCACGATCAGCGCGGGAACGTCCAGCGCGAGAAGGTCTTCGGGCTCCGCGCCTGGCACGGTGTCCCGGTCGAACAGCAGGCGCGCCATTCCCGCGACCACGCCGCGGTACCAGTCGAGATCCATCGCGCCGTAGCGCTGGGCGAACGACGGGTCGGAGCGCAGCACCGACACCCACGGCCCCACCCGACCGTCGTCGGAGAAGCCTGCATCGGTGCTCGCCGCGAGAGCGATCACCCCGGCCAACCCCTCGGAGTCCACGAACGCTTGATGCGCAACGAATCTCGCGTGCTGCTTCATGCGGTACCGCACACCGCCTGCGGGTGAGAACAGCACCATCGCGGACACGCGCCCGGGGTCGGCCACGGCCATGCCCGCGGCAATCGAGCAGCCCACGCAGCCACCCATCACGTGCACCCGGTCAAGGCCGAGATGATCGGCCAGCGCCATTCCTTGGCGGACGTAGTCCGCCCAGGCGATCCGCTCCACCCGGCCACCCGAGAGTCCGGATTCGCGCTTGTCGAAGGTGATGCAGGTGAACCGTTCCCGCAGTTGGTCGAGCATCGAGGTGCGGCGGTACAACCCGTGCGTCCGCCAATTCTCCAGCGCTGCGTTGAAGCCGCCCGGGGAGAACATCAGCAGCGGCGGTCCAGCTCCTTCGACTTCGTAGCGGGTCTCGATCCCGTCGAGGACGGCCATGGACGTCACCGCTTCGCCGCCGGTCACGAGCGTCCGATGCCGCCGGCGATCTGCTGCGCCGACCGGACGTCGTCTGCGTAGGCGGTGATGGCGTCGAAGGCGATCTGTGCGACGTTGGCGTAGGTGTCCGGTGGGGTGTCCAGACCGTTCGCGCTGTAACCGATCGCAGCGGTGGCCATCCGGATCCGACCGTCGAGCCACGGCCCGCCCCCGAAGCCGCCGAGGACCGGGATCGAAACCGCCTGCGCCACGGCCGGTCCGACGATGGGTCCCGAGTTGGTGAAGTTGAGCAGCACTGCTCCGGCCGCTTCGAGGCGCTTTGCCTCGGCGACCATCTCGTCGAGCAACTCCTCGGCGACGGTATCGCCCGGCTTGGGCGTCGCACTGTAGGAGGTGCCGTACTTCAGCGACGTCTGGGGAGTGATGCCGAACTGTGCGAACACGGGAATGCCCGCCTTCGTGACGGCGGCGACGGCGTCGAGGTGGTCGGCCGCGCCATCGAGCTTGACCATGTCCACGCCGGCTTCCTTGACCATCTGGATTGCCGCGCGCACCGCACTCTTCGGACCCTCCTGCAGTGGCCCGAAGGGAAAGTCCGCGCTGAGCAGCGCCCGGCTGACGCCCCGCCGCACGGCCTGGCACACCACCATCATCTGGTCCATGGTGATCTCGAGGGGGTTGGCCTGCCCCCACAGGTTGACGCCCACCGTGTCCCCCACCGAGACCAGGTCGACCCCGGCGCGGTCCACGATGCGTGCCATCTGGTAATCCCAGGCGACCACGCCGACGATCTTGCGCCCGGTGTGTTTCATCGATTGCAGATCAGCCAGTGTCACTTCAGTCTTCACGTCCCGGCCTCCCGTTGCGCTCGCTCACGTCGAGTCCCTCAGGCCCGTAGGGCCGTCAGCACGTCGACCACGTCCTGTTCGTCACTACTGACCGCGAGCACCCGTGCATGCGGTCGGATCGCGGCTACGGTGTCGGCCACCGCCGCCTGGTCGCCAATGACCAGCCCGGCGGTCGTGATGGCACGCACCGTGCACGCGGCACCGATGATGGTGGCCGCGGCGTGATCGCTGCCGGTCGTCGCGATCATGACCACCACGTCGGCGTCGTCGAGTTCGTCGAGCAGGGTCGGGCGGTGGCCGTTGCCGACGACGCTGACCGGGCGCAACGTCACCGATTGCGAGCCCCCGTCCCCGACGTCGGCCACCGGTGCCGCCAGCTCGTAGAAGCGGGCACTGCCCCAGGGTTGTTCGGCGATGCGCGCGACGATGGCGCCTGCGCCCTCGTCGAGGGCGATGACGCGGGCGCCCTGTCGTCCGCGGATGGGCCGGTCGATGCGATAGCGCATCTCGGCGGCGGTGGTGGCCCGCGCGCAGCTGCTGCCCAGTATCGGGCGGACGACCATCGCGGGATCGTGGGACGTCATACCGACGACTGCCGCACGCCTTCGCGTACCGAGAGGTCGTCGCGACAGGCTTCCACGAACGAGGCGTCCCGCGGTAGCACCACCGCGGCCGAACGCACCCGGTGGTGTGCCGGGTCGACGCCGGGAGGCGTGATGCCCTTGTCCCGCAACGCCTCGGCGGCCTTCTTGAGCTTCTGCCGGGCCTTGATGATGCCAGTGTCGGCGGAGACCAGCATTTCCTTGGTGCGGTCGACGATCGGACCCATGCTCTCCTGTAGCGAGGCATCCTGCATGGCGATGCCCTTCACACCGGAATACGTGTCGCCGCGGCGCTGGGCCTCGCGGTCGATCAGGTAGTCGTTGTCCTTGTTGGCCATCGGACGGAACGTGCCGGGGATGTTCTCGCTGTGCACGCCGTGCCCGTCACGCATCGCCTGCACCTCGGTGGCGGTCAGCGCCCGAACGGGGTGATAGTCGAAGGAGTAGGTCCAGCAGTTCTCGTCGTCGATGGGAATCCAGAAGTGACCGTGCACCGGATGGTCACCGCGCGGTGGCACCATCGTGAAACAGGGCATCACCCACGGGGTGATCCGCCAGTAGTAGGTGTCCGCCTCGGCATTGCGGCGCGCTCCGACGAACAACCCTCCCTCGGCCTCGGCGACCTCGAAGTAGGGCTTGAAGTCGTTCATGTTGTACTGATTGCCCTTGGCGCCCTTGAACAGCGGATCGGACTTGAGCCCGCCGGCGTGGAGGAACGAGACGTGACTCGAGTCGATGCCGCCCTCGAACGCCTGCAGCCAGTTGGACTCCTGCCACCGCTTGGAGGTGTAGGTCTGATCGGCAGGCACGGTGGCGAACTCGTACTCCGGCAGGGGCGGCTGCTTCTGGGGGTCACCCATGAAGGTCCACAGCAGATCGCCCAGCTTGATCAACGGGTACGACGTCAGCTTGACGTGTGAGCAGAACGTGCTGTTCTCGGGTTCGGACGGGATCTCGACCGCCTGACCGGTCACGTCGTACTTCCAGCCGTGATACGGGCAGCGCAACCCCGAGCCCTCGTTGCGGCCAAACCACAGCGATGCCCCGCGGTGCGCGCAGAATTCGTCGACCAGGCCGTAGCGCCCGTCGCTGTCACGGAACGCGACCATGCGTTCGCCGAGAAGTTTCACCCGCACCGGCGGGCTGTCGTTCTCGGGCAGTTCCTCGGCGAGCATCGCCGGTATCCAGTACTGGCGGAACAACTCACCCATGGGTGTTCCCGGACCCGTTCGGGTCAACAATTCGTTGATCTCTGCCCTCAGCACCGGTGGCCCTCTCTCCGTTCGTTTTCGCGATGAGTCGCTCATCACAATGAACCAACTGTAATACCATTAGCCATTACAAGCCAAGAGTTGAGCGCCAACCATGGGAGGCAATGTGATGATCGGGATCGTCGGCGTGGGAGACATGGGACTTCCGATGGCTGGTCACATGGTGGCGGGCGGCCTGGACGTGCTCGCCTGCGACGTCGATCCCGGCCGTCTTGCCGCCGCAGAGGCGGCGGGCGCGACGATCGCCTCCGGACTCGCCCAGGTGGCCGACGAGGCCGACGTGGTGGTCGCCTGCCTGCGCACCGACGATCAAATGCAGTCCGTCGCCGAGGAACTGGTGGCCAGGGACGGAACGGGTCGGCTCGGCGCCGGGCAGCTCATCGTGGTGGCGGGTACCCACAGCCTGGACTTCATGAAGCGGCTGGCTGCCATCGTCGAACCGAGGGGACGACGGATCATCGACGCACCGGTCGTGTTCGGCGCGCTCGGCGCCAGGGAGGGCAATCTGTTGTCGCTGTGCGGCGGCGACGAGGCCGACGTCGAGCGGGCCCGGCCGGTGATGATGACCTACAGCCGCGGCGTGGAGCACGTCGGGCCGCTTGGCGCCGGCCAGATCGCCAAGACCTGCAACAACCTGCTGCACTGGATCCACTGCGTGGCCAATTTCGAGACGCTGTCCATCGCGAAGCGCTACGGACTCGACGCCCAACGCATGCGGGAGGTGCTGATGAAGTGCCCCGGCGACAACGGCACCCTGCGGCGGTGGGACTCCACCCGCTTCACCTGGCAGGAGAAGGACATGGACTTCGCACTGGAACTGGCCCAGACCGCAGGCCTGATGCTGCCGCTGACCGGACAGGTCGACCAGCTCGTCAAGACGCTGACCGCCGCCGACGTGTCGGCGTTGCTCTACGGGCCGGAGTGCACCTACCTCGGACGGCCCGTCGCACCGTTGGCCTCCGAGGACGGTGGGCTCTAGCCGCTCACGGCGCAAGGCCGGCAATCGCCAACCGCCCGACGTAGTGCCGCCACCTGGACGTGTCGTTGAACGTCGACCCCAGGTCGGGCAGCTCGCGGCGGTCCTCGTCCGGGACCGGACCCGCGTCCGCACCGAGACGCACCAGTTCGGCGCACGTCCGGGACAACTCGGTGAGGTCGAGGGCAGCCATGACGGCCTGCGCCACCGACACCCCCGCGGTCACGATGCCGTGCCCGCGCAGCACGCAGACGTCGTGGTCGCCGACGGCGTCGGCCACGGCGCGGCCCAACTCGGCGGTGCGCACCAGCACCGAGCGCGGGTAGACGGGAACCCCGCGGTGAGCCAGCCGCGAGGCGGGAATGTTGTACGCGCCGAACACCTGTCGTAGCTCGACGCCACCCAGGTCGGCGATTACGACGTCGCGTGGGTGCGCGTGGACGACGGCGTTGACGTCGGGTCGGGCCCGCAGCAGTTCGGAGTGGATGGGGAATTCGTTGGGCACCGCATAGCCACCACCGAGTTCACCGTTCCCGTCGAAGTCGACGAGGCGAACGTCGTCGGCAACGGTGAACAGCAGCCCCCGGTCGAGCGGACCCCGACAGCGCAGCAGCATCCGGTCGGCATCCACCCGAACGCTGACGTGGCCGAGCACGTCAGCGGCAAGGCCCTGGTGGGCGAGGATGCGACACGCCGTGGCGACGGTGCCGCGCAACTCGTCGAACGAGTCGGGGGTCATGCCGTCAGGTCGGCCGTCGGCCGTGGGGCCGTCGCGTCGACGCCGAACACCAGCGACTTGATGGTGACGGGAACGGTGTTCGAGGGTTGCCGGACGCGGCCCAGGTCGACGAAGTCGAAGTCGCGCAACACGACACCGTCGAGGATGAGCATGTCGGCGGTCACGCCCAGCTCCTCGCGCAGGATGGTGCCCAGCGTCAGCGCGATGTCGGCGTCGACCATCAGGTAGAGCGCTCGCCCCGCCGAGAGCCGCTGCGCAAGGCCGTCGCGGATGCCCTCCGCGTAGGGCCGCAGCCGCCGATAGCTCGGCGGCCCGGAGAAGTCCAGCGCGATCGCGATGTCGGCCTCGGTGTCGTGCAACCCGAAGGCCGACAGGTGATCGGCGATGGCCGAGGCCACCACGCGGGCGTCGACGTCGACCCCGAACGGGAACACCGGCCTGGCCACCTGCAGGTTGCGCCGCGGCAGCATCGAGGCCGCAGCCGGGATGAAGCTGGTGATCCCGCTGAGCTGCACGGTGTACTCCGACGCGCCCAGCACCGTGGCCCGGATGCGTTCGGCGGCAGGCAACACCGGCGCAGGCAGCTCCCCGGCGGCCACGCGGGCGGCCAGCGCCGCGCCGAGGCGTCGGCCCACGTCGCCGAAGTCCCTTGTCTCCATGTCGTAGACGTATTCCGCAACGCCGCCGGAGAAGATCACGCCGTCCAGTCGGCCGAGGTCGGCGATCGGCTCGGTGAGGAACAGATGATCGGCCGACGGCTCACCGCGGACGGCGGCGACGACCAGATCGGCCATCGCCGCGGCGATGTGGTCGAGCGCGTCGGATGCCACCGGGTCGCCGAGATCGAGGGCGAAGCCGGAGGCCGCCGCGTGCATCCGACCGCCGGGCTCGATCCGACTGACCCTGCCATCGTCCACCGCGATCAGTCGACCACCGACGTGCAGGGCCGCGGTGGCCAGCACCCGGCCGCCCTCGATCACGGCCAATTTCGTCGTGCCGCCGCCGATGTCGACGTTGAGGATGCGGGTACCGCTCTGGTGGGACGCCAGGGCCGCCCCGGAGCCGTAGGCCGCGAGCATCGCCTCCATGTGGTGACCGGCGCTGGCGCACACCAGGTCACCGGCCCGTTCCGCCACCACCGCCGCGATGCGCTCGGCGTTGCGCCGACGCAGCGCCTCGCCGGTGAGGATGACCACGCCGGTGTCCACGTCGTGCGGTTGTCGTCCCGCGTCGGCGTAGGCGGTGTCGAGGATGAGACCCAGTGCGGCGGCGTCGATCTCGAAGTCGTCGGTGAAGGGCGTGAGCGCGACCTCGGACTCGAACAGGGTGTCCCGCGCGACCACGACGTAGCGGCTGGTCAGGTCCTCACCGTGGCGGCGCAACTGCAGCCGCGAGAACGCGACCTGGGTGCCCGAGCTGCCGATGTCGACCCCGACGCTGTGCATGGTGACGTTGTCCTGTTGCCAGATCGGGTTGTCCGCCAGCGGCACGTCGGGTTCGTCGTGCTCGTGGTCTTCGTCGTGAGTGTGCCCGTCATGGCTCATGCCGGCGACGGCACCGCAACCGCCTCGGCGGGCTTGGGCGGCAGGTCGGGAAGCTCGGCGGCGTAGGCTTCGTCCATCCTTGGCACCAGGCCGGCATCGGCCAGCGCCTGTGCGAACGTCTCACGGATGACCGGTGATTCGTCGGCGTAGTCGATCTGGTCGCCGCCGATCCGACGACTGATCCATGCCTTCGGCACCCCCTGGGCGTTGCGGATGGAGACCACCTCGTGCTTGAACGCGAGATAGCGAGCGGGGTCGGCGCCGGTGTTGAAGTGCTGATGAAACCACATGTTCGGCGGGACGATCAGGGTGCCGGGCTGCCACTCGTAGCGGCGCGGCTCCTCGCCTTCCGGCCACATCAGGCTGAACCCCTGGCCGCTGAGAATGATCACGTGGGCCCCTGGTCCGTGCCGGTGTCCCTTCTTGTAGGTTGCCGTGCCGAACTGCGAGATGTGGCTGTTCATCGAACCTTTGGCCATCGAGAATCTGATGTGCCCACCGCCTGCGCCGCGCTCCTTCGCCGAGACCAGGGGAAGGTCGATCGCGTTGGCGACGAAGTTCGTCTTGAGCAACAGGCCGTCCTGCTCGTCCTTGGGAGCGAAGTAGTCCGGCTCACCGGCGAAGCGGCCAGGAAAGTCGTGAGCGGTGTTGAACACGAAGTCCGCTTCGTCGTAGAGGTTGATCACGGGGGGCATGTTCGTCGACGAGACGAACCGGGCGGCGTGGGATCCGGATCCGTTGAAGTGCTGGTGCCACGCGTTGAGCGGGATGGCGAACAACGCACCGGGCCCCCACTCGAACGTCACCTTCTGCCCGGCGTCGTTCCACACCGCCGTCGACCCGTGCCCCGAGAGCACCAGGATCATCTCCTCGAACAGCTGGCGCTGCGGCGCGAGTTCGCCGCCGGCGGGGATCTCGCAGACGTAGCAGTCGTTGGAGGTGCGGGAGGCCTCGTGGTTGATGAAGACGCCGCGACCCCCGCGGCGGGCCCACGGCTTGAGTTCGACCGTGTTGAGGTTCGGCACGTAGTGGGCGCTGATGATGTCGAGACCCTCGTCGCGAACCCACCGGACGTACGGCGAGTCCTTCTCGGTCGCGAACTTCTTCGCCAGCGTCTCCGAAACGATTGCGTCCTTCGCCACGTTCATTCCTCCGTCGTCAATGTGTGAACTAATGGTATTACCAATAGGTTTGGTGTCAACCCGATCCGGGCGGTTTGCCGCTCGGCGCCGGTTCGACCGTGCGTTCGCCGGCCACTCCCGTGTAGGTGAGCACCGGGTTGGCGCGCACGAAGAAGCTGCTGGCGTAGATCCCGGCCAACGCACCGCCCACCGTCAGCGCGAGCACCGGCCCCAGCAGCCCGGCGACCCCACCCATCAGCGTGTCGCCGAGCGCCGGACCGCCACGCGAGGCCATCTGATAGATCGCCGAGACCCTCCCCCGCAGTTCGTCGGGCGTTTCGAGCTGCACCGCGGCCTGCCGGATGGTCGTGGCCATCGCGTCGCACGCGCCGATGAGCAGGGCCGCCAGAACGGCGATCCAGAACAGGTGCGCTTGAGCCAGGAAGACGTTGGACACGCCGTAGAGGACGGTGGCGATCAGCAGCACGCGCCCCAGCCGCGCCGTGCGGTCGACCACGCGGAAGATCGTGTAGGTGGCCAGTAACGCACCTGCCGACGGTGCGGCCGAGAGCAGCCCGTATCCCTGGGGGCCGACGTGAAACACGGTGGCGCACAGGGCGGGTAGGGTCACTCGGTAAGCCCCGAGGATGGTCGCCGACAGATCCAGCGACATCAGCATCCAGATCATCCGTCGGCTGCGCACGAAGGCGACGCCATCGACCAGTTGCCGCCAGATCGACACGGCGGTGCCCGCCCCCTCGAGCGTGGGCACCCGCAAGAGCTGCAGGACGACCACGAGGGCCGCGTAGGTCACCGCGTCCACTGCATACACCAGGCCGGGTCCCCCGACCGCGATGAGGACCCCCGCGATCGCAGGCCCCAGCAGCACCGCGACTTCGCGCGACGGGTTGATCAGGGCGAAGGCCTGTGGCAACTGAACCCTCGGCACCAACGCCGGAATCAGCGCTTGGCGGGCGGGCTGATCGAACGTCGAAGCGGCCGTTGTCAATACGACCGATAGCACCACCTGCCAGGCGACGATGTGACCGGTGAGCGTCGCGACGGCGAGGGCCCCGGCCACCATCATGGCCACCGCCTGGGACGCCTGCAGCAGGCGCCGCCGGTCCCAGCGATCGGCGAGCACCCCGCCGAGTGGGCTCAGCACCAGCAGCGCGACTGCTTGGCCCGCGCCGACCAGGCCGGTCTGGGCAATCGATCCGGTCAGGTGGTAGACGTGGTACAAATTGGCCGCAACCGTTGCCCGCGTGCCGATCTGGGACAGCACCACGCCGGCCCAGTACAGGTTGAAGTCGCGGTTCCTCAGTACGTCGGGGACGCTGCGGACACCCATCCGCGCTCAGTCGACCGGCACGAGGGCCAGCTTGCTGGTCTCCATCTGCAGGAAGACCGACGAGCCCGGCGCGTGCGACACATGGGGAAGACAGCGAGCCCGGATCTCGTGCTTGCCGACGGCGATCACGTGGTCGACGGCATCTCCGAGGAAGGCCCGGGTGGTGACGTTGCCCTCCCAGACGTTGTCCACCCCGACGGGGCGTTCGGTGGTCAACTGGACGGATTCCGGCCGGATCGACACGATCACCTCGGTGCCGATGGGCATTTGCGCCCCGGACTCCAGCGTCAGGCGTCCGTCCCTGGTCTCGACCACGTAGCGGTCCCCGTCTCGGGTGGCCACCGTCCCGTCGATGAAGTTGGACGTTCCGATGAACTCCGCGACGAACTTGCTCTGCGGGTTCTCGTAGATGTCGCGCGGCTTGCCCAGTTGCACGACCTCACCGGCCCGCATCACGGCGATGTTCGACGACAGCGACAGCGCTTCGATCTGATCGTGGGTCACGTAGATCGAGGTGATGCCCAGCTCTCGTTGCAGCCGCTTCAACTCGAAGCGCAAGGACTCGCGGAGCTTGGCGTCGAGGTTCGACAGCGGTTCGTCGAGCAGCAGCAGCGATGGTTCGATGACGATGGCGCGAGCCAGCGCCAACCGCTGTTGCTGTCCACCGGAGAGCTTCGTGGCGTGACGGTCGGCGTATTGGAGCAGCTCCATGGTCTCGAGCACCCGGTGCACCCGCTCGGTGATCTCCCGCTTGCCGGGACGCTGCGAACGGGGCTGGACGCGCAGCGGGAAGGCCACGTTCTCGAATACCGTCATGTGCGGCCAAATCGCGTAGGACTGGAACACCATCCCCAGGCCGCGCTTGTTGGCGGGCACGTTCACCTTCTTGTTCGCCGACGCACCGGCGGCGAACAGCACGCGTTCGCCGACCGAGACGACCCCGGAATCTGGCGTCTCAAGTCCCGCAACCGATCTGAGCGTCGTCGATTTTCCGCAGCCCGAGGGTCCGAGCAGGGTGAACAGCTCCCCCGGTTTGACCGCGAAGCTGATGTCGTTGACCGCGAACACCCGCTGCTGCGGCGTGCCGTTGGCCGGCGGCTGGTTGCGACGCTGGCGTTTCTTGCGCTCGCCGTCATAGGACTTGACGAGGTTCTGGACTTCAAGCACGTCGGGGGTTCCTTTCCAACTGGTCGATGGATCAGTCCTGCTTGAGGCCGACTTTGGCCCCAAGCTTGTAGGCGATCGTCACCAGGACGACCAGGGTCAGCACCATCACGACGCCGAGTGCGGAGAGAACGGTGAACTGTCCGTTCTCGAACTGCTCGAAGATCAAGATCGACAGCACTTCGTTTCCGGGGCTGTACAAGAGGATCGAGCTCGACAGCTCGCGGAAGGACACCACGAGGATGTAGATCCATCCGGCCACCAGCCCTGGCATCAGCAGCGGCAGCAGAACGCGGCGGAACGTCTGCCACCAACTGGCACCGTTCACCAGCGCCGATTCTTCGAGCTCGTTGGAGATCTGCTGCATCGACGTGACCGCGTACCGCATGCCGTACGGCAGGTACCGCGTGCAGTAGGAGATCAGCAGGATGAACAGCGTGCCGTAAATCGGGATCGGGCTGCGCAGGTAGACGAAGCTCAGGGCCAGACCCATGACCAGGCCGGGTACCACGAGTGGCATGAATGCCAACGCGTCCAATACTTTTCGCCCACGAAGCTGCGAACGCACGACGATCCACGCCGCCACCGCCATCACGGCCATCACCAGGGTCGCCGACGCCAGACCGAGGATCAGTGAGTTCTTGAGCGCCGTCAACGCACTGGAGGTGTGGATCAGCTGCCGGTAGTTGTCCAACGTCATCGTCGAGAACGTGCCCTTCGATGGAGGTGCGTAGAACCTCAGCAGCGAGGTGTACAGCAGTACCAGCAGCGGTGCCAGCACGGTCAGCACGAAGTAGGCGATGATCAGCAGTCCGGCGACCGGGCGCCAGCGACCGAGCTCCATCGGGCGCGGCCGAAATCCCTTGCCGGTCACCGTTTGGAAGTTCTTTCCGGCACGGCCGGCGTAGTTGGAGATGATCACGCCGATGATGGCCAGCACCAGCAGCCCGATGGCCAGCGCGCCTGCGGCGGACAGATCGGGTGGGTAGTCACGCAGCACGAAGTAGATCCGGCTGGTGAACACGTAGATGCCGTTCTGCAGGCCGAGCAGGGCGGGCACCTCGAAGCTCTCCAGACTGCGCACCACCATGATCAGGATCGCCGCGACGATGGCGGGGCGCGCCAGCGGGATGGTGACCTTGCGGAACACCGTCCACCGCCCTGCGCCCGACATCAAGGCGGACTCCTCCAGCGAGGGATCCATTGCCCTGAACGACGCCACCATGAGCAGGAACACGATCGGTGAGAGCTGCAGACCCTCGACCCAGATCATGCCCCAGATGCTGAAGACGTCGATCACCGCGCTGCCAAAGATCGGCTCCAGGTAGTGGTTGATCAGCCCGATGTCGGGGCTGCCCAACAGAATCCACGCAATCGTGTACAGGATGCCTGGGATCACCAGCGGGATGATCGATGCCGCGAAGAACAACGCCTTGAAGGGGACGTCGGTACGCACCTGCAGGTAGGCCAGACCGGTGCCGAGCACCATGGACAACGCGGCAGCGCCGATGGCGAACCACAGTGAGTTCCCGACGAGGTCGAAGATTTGATCGTTGCCGTAGGCGCGTTTGAAGCCCCCGACCGTGAACCCGGACGCGTCGAAGAAGGTTCCCCAGAAGAGGTAGTAGAGCGGGACGATCGCCAGATAGGCGACGATCAGCACCACGACGCTCAGGGTGAGGAACTTCGGCGTCGGCAGGAGTCGGCGCCACAGCGGCGGCTCGTTGGGCCCGCTGTCGAACGACGGCATCGGCGTCGACGGCCTGGGGGGCGCGAGTGTCATGTATTCACCTCGGAATCGGCGGGGTTGAGGCTCGGCGTTGGGGTGTCGGCTCGGACATGGGCTGGTCAGCCAAGCTTGTCGCTCTTCGCCAGCAGCGCGTTGTACTTGTCACTCCACTGCTTCTGCTCGTCGAGCAGCTTGTTCACGTCGACCGAGATGACCTCGAGGCCCTCGAGCGGATCCTTCAGTCCCTCCGGCTCGATCGATGGCGTCAGGCCGAGGTCGACGAACACCTGCTGCCCTTCGGTCAGCACCCAGTCCTCGAACAACAGCGCAGCGGCCGGGTGCGGCGCGGAGTCCAGTAGCGCGACACCCTGAGGGCGCGCGATGACGGGCTGCACCATCGGCTGATAGGCGACCGGGGCACCCTTGTCCGCTGCGCGCTGCACCAGGTACGTGTAGTTCGATGCCGCGAGCGAATACTGTCCGGCCGAGAGCAACTCGCCCATGACCGTGTGCCCCTTGACCACCTTCGCGCCGTCGGCCATCGCGCTGAACAACTGGTCGATCTCCGCGGTGGTCTTTCCGTGCTGTTCCCAGTACTCGTACAGCGTCAGGTACCAGTCGTAGTCGTTGAGTTCCATCGCGAGTTGGCCGTTGAACTTCGGGTCGGCCAACGCTTCCCATGACGTCGGCTGCGAACCGGCGGGAACCTTGATGGTGTTCCAGCTCGGCGAGAACAGGTTGTAGCGGCTGGCGGTCCAGTTGTCGAACTGTCCCTCGGGCCCCACGGCGTCGCGGCGCTCGCCGGTGTAGGGCGCGATCAGCTTCTCCTTGCTGAGTGCAGCCATCTCCAGCGCGTCGGTCTCCACGACGTCCGCGCCGGCATGCCGGGCACTGGACTCTTGCAGGATCCGTTGCAGCACGGTCTCCGAGGCGGCGCGGTAAAGGCTTACCTTGACGCCCGTTTGAGCCGTGAAGGCCTTGGTGACCGCGTCGGCGACGTCACTCGTCATCGAGGTGTACAGCGACAGCTCGCCTTCCGCCTTGGCATCTGCCAGAAGCTTGTCGCGGCGTTCCTGACCGGACAGCGATTCGTACTGCTCGTACTTCGAGGCGGTATCGCCACCACTTGAGGCACCGGGGGCCGCCGTGGGCGACCCGCCGCAGCCTGCGAGCGTGACCGCCAGGCCCACGGTGGCGATGAGTCGACCTAGTCGGGTTGCCATAACCTCACGTCCTATCTGCTGGGACTGCTGCGTCGGTGCCGAACTCCGGGCGCCTGCCCGTCGATTCGTTGGACTTATTGTAGGACCATTGAAATGTGATGTCCATCATCTTCTGCAACATTTGTGAGGCTACTTACACACGTGAGCAGGCATGATGGCACCCCACCTCGCGGCCGACTCGAAGGCGGCCGCGCGGCTCCATGGGCAAAACAATGTTGAGCTCGGTCCGGCGGCCGCCATGGGCAGACCGCCGGACCAAGACCGAGCGAGTGGGGCCTAGGCGTTTGCGTCGGCGAGTGCGCCGACCGTCGAGCTGGCTGCGCCCGACGCGGGCTCGAAGAAGTGCGTCTGGTCGTAACCGAGGTGCTTGAACACCCGGTTCTGGGCGTTGAACAGGCGCAACGGCTCACCGTCGTCGGCAAAGATCTGGCAGACGTGGTTCTGCGGAACGTAGAGCGTGTCGCCCTTCTTGACCTCGTAGCGCTTGGGCGTCAGCGCGATCCTCGCGTAGTACTTCTCGGCGATCTCCGCCTCGACCTCCCACTGCAGCGCGTATCCGGCACCCGACAGCACATAGAAGACCTCGTCGGCCATCTTCCAGTACTTGCCGGAGTGGCCGCCTGCCTCGATGTCGAGCTCGTAGGCGTCGATGCTGAAGATCCGGGCATCCGTCTGCTCTGGTGACGCAATCGTCCTGGTGCGGCCAAGTGGCGTGCTCTCCCACTGCGTGTCGGCGGGGCCGATCACCTTCTTGCGGTCCAGCACGCCGGGGGTCCAGATCTGCGACCAATCCTCGCGCGGGCCGAAGGACTCTTCGTTGTCCACCGGGCCACTTCGGCCCTGCTGGATCAGGCCCATGAACATCCACGTGCACTTGGCCTTGACGACCAGCGCCAGCGCCTTCTCGTCGTAGGGGTTGAAGTGACGGTGCACCGAGTCGGTGTGCACGAACACCAGATCGTCCTTCGCCCAGTCGTATCGCTGGTCGTCGTGGATCTCGTACCCGCGCCCCTCGAGGATGTAGAAGGCCGCCTCGTTCTGGTGACCGTGACCGTGATTCGACGATTGCGGAGGCAGCTCGACGAAGTGGACCTGAATGGTCTGCGTCAGGAAGTCCTCGTCGCCCGGTCCGACCCGCCACCAGGTCCGAGACTGCTCGCTGTCACCCGAGTGCGCCACCTTGGCGTCGTCGACGACGAAGTCGTCGTCGCGCACCCGGTCGTTGGCCAACTGCTGGCGGCGGAACTCGCCGAGACCATATGTCTGGGAGGTGAGCCCGCGGACGAATACCCGGCCCTTCTCGGCCATGCTGTTCTCCTTCAAGCGTTTGGATGTCCAATGGTTTTACCATTAACGATCGTAATCGGCGTCACACCCGGTGTCCAGCGGCGAGCCGGACCACCTGCTGAGGCTCCAAACCACGGATGACCTCGTCGACCGATCGTACGTTGCACATCCTGGGGAACACCTTCCCCAGGAAGAAGGTGCGCTGCTCGTCGTGCCCGTGGCAGCAGTCCCCGACGATCGTGACCTGCAGGTCGCGGTCTCTCGCATCGAAGGCGGTCGACGCGATGCCGACGTGCGTGGAGCCCCCGACGAGCAGGATGCTGTCGATGCCCCTGCTGCGAAGCGACAGCTCGAGGTGCGTGCCGTGGAACGCCGACCATCGATGCTTGGGTACGTCGTAATCGCCGGGTTGGGGCGCTATCTCGCTGAGCACGGCCGACTCTGGGGAACCGGGCGCAAACGGCGGAGCGGTCGGCGGTGGGTTCCGCCGCCCCCATGGACGGAACTGCGCGTCGGTGTCACTCATCGTGCGCGCGAAGTCCGCGCCGTCGGCCCGGTGATCGGCGCGGGCGTAGAAGATGGGCACCTCTACGCGTCGGCACGCCTCGATCAAACGCGCGGTGGGCGCCAACGAGCCAGCCGCCTCGATCGGCTTGCGATAGGCCTCCAGCATGTCGAAGACCACCAACGCCGTCGCGGCGTAATCGTAGTGAATCATCGGAAGTAGGCTGGCATTTGACATGTTTCGCTCCTCGAGGGGCCTTCTCAGTGCGGTAGCGCGGCGCCGTCCGGTGCAACGGCCTCGACGGCCGATAGAAGATCATCTGCGGTCAATCGGTCGGGGTCTCGGGTGACCTCTCGCCGCTGGGTCAACGCCGAGAGCAGGAGCTTGCGGACCCGTCGTCCGTCCAGGCCGGCGCAGGAATCCGCGATCTTGGCGTGCAGCCCCTCGTCGGTGGCCAGCGGTGCGATACCCGGCCATAGGACCGATAGTTCGGCAAGACCGTGCCCGACGATCCGGGCGATGGTGGGGGTATCGGGCAGCCCCAATGTCAGCACGAGGTCGGCTCGCGACAGGAACGCCTCGTCCACGGCATCGGTGAAGTTGGTCGTCGCGACGAACAGCACGCGCGGCAGATCCGTTGCCACCGCGTCGATGCCGGCCAACAGTGCGTCGGTCGCCCGATGCACGTCGACCGGGTTGGCCGCAAAGGAGGCCGACGATCTGCGCACCGCGAAGCTCTCCACCTCGTCGATCAGCACGATGGTGTGCGGGCGACGAGCGGCCAGCTCGGGGATGGTGTCCGTCATCAGCGCGGTGATGTTGCGCTGACTCTCGCCGAGGAGTTCGCTGGGAAACGCGTGTGGATCGATCTCGACGTACGTCGTCGCCCCCCGCTTGGCAACCTCCCGCGCCGCGGTCTGAGCCAACCCCCGCGCCAACGTCGTCTTTCCCGTCCCAGGTGGACCCGACAGGACGATCAACCCGTGCGGGAGGCCGGCCAGCGTGCCGAGCGCCGGACCGTGCAGCAGGGTCAGCAGCGCGTGGTTGAGCAGGCGCTCCTTGACGCCGTCGGCGGTCAGGATGTGGTCCCACGGGCCGTCGTGGTGATCGGCGGGAAGCACGTGGATCGACAGCACCCCCGGCGGCAGCGCGCGCGGCGTCACGGCCATGTCGGTCGCCGAACCTCCGGCCACTCGACAGTGGTGATGTCACCGGCCTGCGCGTCCCGGATGTGTTCGGGCGGCTCCTCGAACAGGACCATCGGATCCATCAGCACCCGCATCGTGTCGAGCAGACTGTCGAACATGTGAATGCGCACCACTTTTGCCGTGTTTTGCGGGTCGTCGTTGAAGTGCTGATGCCACAGGAAGTGGTCGACGACGATGAGGTCGCCCTTCTTCCACGAGTGGTCCGTTCCGCCTTCGGGCTCCGTGCCGAGGTAACTGTGGCCGGTGCCCTCCAGCACGTACAGCCACGCCTCGCCGGCGTGGCGGTGCATCGATTGCCCACGCCCTGGACCAATCTCGAACATCGCCATCGAGATCCCCGATGCCTGGTACCCGATGGCCCTGTCCAGCAGGAACGTCGTGCGGGTTCCGCGCGGGGTGGGGAGCAGCTCCAGCTCGTCCCAGTCGGTGTGCAGACGGCCCGACCGACGCGCGGTCTGGTCGTGGGCCAGCCTGCGCAGCCGTCGGGCATAGGGATCGTCGCCGGTCACCTCCGGCGTGTACGCGGGTCGGGGCGCGAGCTCGCTGACCGGAGTATGGCCGGCGTCTTCGATCACCGACATGCCCATCGTCTCCAGCAACGGCTCACTGGAGAACGTGACGTAGCGCGCCGTCTCCGTGCCGTCGTTGCCCGAGCGATGCCAGGCCCACGCTGGCAGGTGTAGCGAATCCCCTGGGCCCCAATCGATTCTCTCGCCGTCGATCTCCGTCCACCCGTGTCCGGCGACCACCAGCACCATGGCGTCCCAGGAGTGCCGGTGCACCGTCGACACCACGCCGGGGTCGATCTCGTGAACGAGAGCGTCCATCGAGCGGGTGGGCCGATCGCCGTCGAGTCCGACGTATACCCCGACCCGCGTACCACGGGCGGTCTCCTCCATCGTCACGTCCTCGTGGGCGACCACGGTCTTCTGGTATCCCCGCCACTCCTCGATGAAGTCGGCGCGGCGCTTCTTCTGCACGTGGTAGTGCGAGACCCTGGTGGTGGTGTGCGAGGCCTGCGAAGACATTTCGTTCGGTTCCTCCGTGTCGTTTCGGGCTGTCGTTTCGGGCTGTGGTTTCTGGCTGTCCTGCTCGACGATCGGTTCGGCCTCGTCAGGCCTGACCGCCACCGTCGGTGATGGTCTTGTACAAGTCACTCCACTTCTGCGGGTTGTCGAGCAGTTCCTGCTCGGGGACCGTCACCGTCTCGACTCCCGCCAACGGATCATCGGCGGTGGGAATCGCGCCGATGCGGTTCGCCTCGGCGATCTGCTGCTGTCCGTCGGTCAGCAGGAAGTCCATGAACAACATCGCGGCGGCAGGATGCTTGGCTGACTTCAACAGTCCGGCACCGTTGGGCCGCAACACAACTGGCTGCACGGGCTTACCCGCCAGCTTCCAGGCCACCGGGGCCCCCTTGGCGGCGGCGTTGTCCACGGTGTGGGAGTAGATGGACGCGCCGACGTCGAACTGACCGGCCGACAGCAGCTCGCCCATCACGGTGTGCCCCTTAGCGATCTTGGAATTTGCGGCCAGCTGTCGAAAGAAGGCCATGACCTCGTCTTCGGACATGCCCTGGGACGTGTAGTAGTCGTGCATTGCGGCGAACCAGTCCACGTCGCCGAGTTCCAGGCCGACGCGGTTGCGCCACTGCGGAGCCGCCAGATCCTTCAGCGACGTGGGTTCGGTTCCAGGAGTGACCTTTTGCGTGTTCCAGCCCACGACGAACGCGTTGAAGCGATCGGCGGTCCAGCCCTCCTTCTGACCCTCTGGACGGACCTTGTCCCGAAGCGCGCCCTCGTAGTCACTGAGCAGCTGTTCGGACTGCAGGGCGTTGAGCTCGCCCGCATTGGTCTCGACGAGATCGGCGCCCTGATAGTTCGCGCTGGACTCCTGCAGGATGCGTTGCAGCACCGTCTCGGAGTTGGCGCGATAGGTCTCCACCTTGAGCCCGTACTTGCCCTCGAACGCCTTGACCAGTGCGTCCATGTCGGTGTTCGACGTGTACAGCGAAAGAGCGCCGTCCTTCTTCGCCAGCTCGAGCAGGGTGTCGGTGCGCTCCTGGCCCGACAGCCCATTGATCTGGTCGTAGACCTTCTGCGCCTGCTCCGTCCCCGGCGCCGCAGCGCCACCGGGTGGTCCCGCGGTCGGGCTGCTGCACCCGCTGATCAGCAGGATCAGGGCCACTACCGTGCAGAGAACCGAATGCTTCCTCATCGCCACTCCTGGGGACTCGATCAACTCATTGGACTGACATTCATACCATCACTGTGATTTGTATCATGTTCACCGGCGCTCGTGAAGTGGTTCCGGCACTTCTGCCGTCGTCAGATGACGAACGCCTCGGCCGTCTCCGGCGCGAACAACTCGGCGGGGGAATACCAGCGCCTCGACAGCCCCTGCTCGTGGTGATACCGAAGGAAGATCTCGAGGGCCTTCGCGTTCGAAGCGACTCCGTAGGACCAGAAGTCGTCGCCGAGCAACTCACGTGACTGTTCGATGTGCTGGATCAGCCACGGTTCCATGAAGCGGAGGGCCGAGGAATCGTAGACGCGGCGGTAGGCGTCGTCGCGCGCGGACACACACGCCTTGTACAACGACTGCGCCACCCACCGGTGTCGTTCGTAGACGTCGGCGCGCAGCACGACGACGTGCATGATCGGGAAGATTCCCGTGGCCGCGTAGTAGTCGCGTTCCACGGCGACGACGTCGTCGAACAGGCGCCGCACCCGACGGTCCCCGGCGGCGAACGGGCTGGGCACCCTGGGCGTCTGCAGGGCGTCGAGCCTGCCGTCGGCCAGCATCTCCGACAGGGTGGCACCGTCGGGGATCGGCCGGATGTCAAGGGCGGTGTCGACGGCGCCCTTCTCGATGCGGCCCGGGGTCTCCTGACCGCCGGTGTAGTAGGTCACCGAGTCGACAGGCACGCCGTGGTGTTCGGCGAGAATTCCCCTGATCCACACCCCGGCGGTCAGTTGAAACTCCGGACACCCCACACGTTTTCCACGCAGGTCGGCAGGGGCGCGGATGCCAGAGTCGGCGTTGACGTAGATCCCGCCGTGACGGAACATCCGCGAGGTGAACACGGGCAGAGCCACGAACGGTCGCGGTTCGGCGTCCATCGTCGCGACGTAGGTCGACAGGGACATCTCGGCGACGTCGAATTCGCGGTGCCGCAGCATCCGGAAGAACGTCTCCTCTACCGGCAGTCGCAGGTAGGTCAGGTCGATGCCGTCCGGCCGGACGCTACCGTCCTCGAGGGCCCGGGTGCGGTCGTAGTCGCCGCACGCGAAGGTCAGCTGTAACCGCGTCATCGTTCACGCCTCTCCGGCGGCCAGCCGCCGGTCCAATAGCGGATAGACCCGTCGGGCGTTGCGCTCGAAGATCGCCCGCAGCTCGTTCTCCGGCAGGTTCAGTCCCGCCACGTACTGCGCCGTGTCGTCCCACGCGACCCCGGTGTCGGGATCCACCCCGCGGACCGCGCCCAGCATCTCGGAGGCGAACAGGATGTTGTCCACCGGGATGACGCGGTGCAACAGATCTATTCCGGGCTGGTGATACACACAGGTGTCGAAGTACACGTTGCGCAGCAGTTCGGCGGGATCGGGTCGGTCCATCCGCGCCGCCAGACCGCGAAAACGGCCCCAGTGGTATGGCACCGCGCCACCTCCGTGGGGGATCACGAAGGTCAGGCTGGGGAACTTCGTGAACAGATCGGCCTGCAGCAGTTGCATGAACACGCTGGTGTCGGCGTTGAGATAGTGCGCGCCGAGCGTGTGGAAGTTGGGGTTGCAGGACGTCGAGACGTGGACCATCGCCGGGCAGTCCAACTCGACCATCGCCTCGTACAGCGGAAACCAGTACTCGTCGGTCATCGGCGGCGACGTCCAGTACCCAGCCGCCGGATCGGGGTTCAGGTTGCACCCCACGAAGCCGAGTTCGCCTACGCACCTTCGTAATTCGTCGACCAACGGCGCGATCTCACCGCCCGGCGTCTGCGGCAACTGGGCCACCGGCACGAAGGACGTGGGGAACAACTCGCCGACGCGGTGCACCAGGTCGTTGCAGGCGCGCGCCCACGCCGTCGCGACCGCCTGGTCGGGCACGTGGTGCTCCATCCCGGAGGCCTTGGGAGAGAACAGCATGAGATCGCCGCCGCGTTCGCGCATGGTCCGCAGCTGGTTGTTCTCGACGCTGTCGCGGATCTCGTCGTCACTGATGGTGGCCGACGGTGGTGCGCCAAGGGTTGGGTCGTTGAGCGCGGCCAGCTGGTCGTCCCGGAACGACTGGTGCGCGGGCGGTGCGGTGGTGTAGTGGCCGTGGATGTCGATGATCACGCGTCGGCCTCCGAGTACTGGACGTAGCGCAGCCCGGCCTCGCTCAGAGCTCCGCGCATGTCGTTCACGTCAAGGCTCAGCTCCCCTCGCCGATAGCGTTCCCGCGAGACCGCCTCCTTGGCCTCGCGCTGGCCGGAGGCGACGAGCACCTGTGCGGCGTCGGCACGTTTGACGACGACCACGCCGTCGTCGTCACCGATCACGACGTCACCGGCCTCGATCGTGCATCCAGCGCACACCACGGGGACGTTGACCGCGCCAAGACGCTGCTTGATGGTGCCCTGGGCTGACACGCACTTCGACCACACCGGGAACTTCATCCGCGCCAGATCGGCGACGTCACGGCAGCCCGCGTCGATCACCAGTCCGCGCACTCCCCTGGCTGCCAGCGCGGTCGCGAGCAGGTCGCCGAAGTAACCGTCGTCCGACGGCGTCGTCGGCGCCACCACGAGCACGTCACCCGGGGCGCACTGCTCGACGGCGACGTGGATCATCCAGTTGTCTCCTGGCGGGACGCTCACGGTGACGGCGGTGCCCCACACCCGGGCTCCGGTGTATATCGGGTTCAGGTAGGGCGCGAGCAGGCCGGTTCGGCCCTGCGCCTCGTGGATGGTGGCGACCCCGAATTGGCCGAGACCCTCGACGATCTCGGCATCGGTGCGCGGTGGATTGCAGACGACGACGGACACCGTCAGGACTCCCTTCCCAGCCAGGGCATCAGCGAGATGTGGATGACGTCGCTCTCGGCGGTGTCACCGGCGAGCGCGCGGATGGCGTGGTCGACCTGATCGAGGCCGAACCTGTGCGTGCTGAGCCGCTCGAGGGGGAACCGACCCGAGGCCAGCTGCTCCAGCGCGAGGTCACACGCGCGGTAACTGTGCCCGCGTGCGCTCTTGATCGTGATGGCCTTCTCGGTGAGCTGTTTGACGGGAAAGTCGGGGAAGGCCGCCAACTCGCCCTGGATCAACAGGGTGCCTTCGCGGCGCTTGAGCACGTCGATCCCGAACAGCACGGGCGTCGTCCCGGCCCGTGAGGTGCAGTCCAGGACGTAGTCGACGCCCTTGCCCTTCGTCGAATCCATCACCTGTTCATAGGCATTCACTTCGGTGACGTCGATGGCCTCGTCGGCTCCCAGTGCCAGCGCCAGATCGAGACGGGCCCGATCGCGGGTGGTGCCCGTGACGATGATCTTGGTGGCGCCGGCCTGCTTGCACGCCACGACCTGCGACAGGCCCTGCTGTCCCGGACCCTGGATGAGCACCGTGGCGCCGTATCCGACGCCGACCGCGAACAGCGCCCACTCGATTCCGTTCGACAGCGGGGTCACCAACCCAGCGAGTTCGGCGCTCACGCCGTCGGGGACCTTGTGCAGGACCGCATTCCAGGGCAGGTACATGTACTCGGCAAACCCACCCCACAGCGTCCCCGGGTGGTTCAGCGTGGTGTAGCCGTAGCGCCGGGCGTCGGTGTTGGTCCGCCAGTCGGTGGCCTCGCAGTGCCGGTATTCCCCGATGCGACACCATTGGCAGTTGTAGCACCCGACGTAGTGTTCGACGAAGACCCGGTCACCGTCGGTCACTCCGTGAAGCTGACGGAACCGGGGGCCCGCCGCGACGATGGTGCCGACGTTCTCGTGACCCATGATCACCGGGTCGTCGAACGGCGGGGTGCGGTACATCTTCACGTCGGTGCCGCAGATGCCTGCCACCTCGACCTTCAGCAGCGCCGAGTCGTCGGCCACCTCCGGCATCGGTAGTTCACGAAGTTCAGTGGTGTTCGGCGCCGTTCGGACGGCGGCCAGGACTTGGTCAACCATTCACTCACCCCTTGACATCGAGACTCGCCTGCGTTGGCATAATGGTAATACCATCATAGTGACGTCCACCATAGCGAGTTGGAGAGACGATGAGCACCGCAGAACCCATCCTGCGCACCATGACCCGCACCCAGGGCAGCAACCGGGCCCTCAAGGAGGGCACGGTGACACCACGCGGTCTGTGGCTGGACTTCGAGGACGTCCCCGTTCTGGTGAAGGGCTTCCGCCGGATGGTGCGCTCGTTGGAGTTCGACGTCAGCGAGATGGCGCTGACCACCTACCTCACCGCCCGCGAGCACGGCGTGGCCTTCACGGCGTTGCCCATCTTCCTGGTCCGCGGCTTTCATCACGGCGCCGTGCTGTACGACACGCGATCGGAGGTCCGCGGGCCGAAGGACCTGGAGGGACGCCGGGTGGGGGTGAATCGCGGGTACACGGTCACGACAGGGGTGTGGGCGCGCGGGATCCTCGCAGACGAGTACGGCGTCGACCTGGAGAAGGTGACGTGGGTGCTCTCCGGTGACGAGCACGTCGCGTCCTACACCCCGCCACCCAACGTGATTTCAGCCGGGCCGGGCGCCGATCTGGCCGCCATGCTGCTGGCCGGTGAGCTCGACGCGGTGATCGGCGTCGACGTCGACCATCCCGACGTCGCGCCCCTGATACCCGAGCCGGACAAGACCGCTCTGGTCGCGCTCGAGCGGCGCGGGTTCTATCCCATCAATCATCTGATCGTCATCAAAGATGACGTACTGCAACGGTATCCGCATGCCGGCGTCGACGTCTTCGACGCCTTCGCCGCGGCCAAGCTGCACTACGTCGACGCGTTGCGGGAGGGCACCCTCACCGCACCGACTGCCTCCGACGAGGTGTATGCGGCCGTCCTGCGCGCGACGGGCGCCGACCCCCTGCCCTATGGCATCGAGCCGAACCGCGCGATGCTGACGACGTTGATCGACTACGCCGAGCGACAGGGGATCCTGCGGGCGCCGGTCACCGTCGACGAGGTGTTCGACCCGGCGACCCGCGGGCTCGTTGCCTGATCGTCAGGCACCGATGGCGGTCGGGACGATGCGCTCACGCAGCGGCGTCGCCCCGTCGCCTGCCGCGCCGGGCGAGATCGTGCCACCCTGCGTGAGCGCCTTCCGCACCGCCATGTAGTCGGCACCCGCATTGACGGCGTCGACGGCGAGCAGTTCACCGCCGCGGTAGTAGAGCACCGAAAAGGCCTCGGCCGCGACGTCGCCGCGGACCACCCAGTGGTCGTAACCCTGTGACAGACCGGCGATCTGGAGCTTGAGGTCGTACTGGTCCGACCAGAACCACGGCACCGCGACGTTCGGTTGGTCGCGTCCCGCGAGCGTCGCCGCTGCGACCTTCGCCTGGCTGACGGCGTTCTGCACCGATTCGAGCCGAACCAGCCCCTCGCCGCCGAGCGGATGCGGCTGCACCGTGCAGTCCCCCGCGGCGACCACTCCGGCCAGGCTGGTGCGGGCCATCTCGTCGACGACGATGCCCCCGGACACGTGCAGGCCGAGCTGCTCGGCGAGTTCCGTACAGGGCTCCACCCCGATCCCGACGATCACCAGATCGGCCGCGATCCGCGTTCCGTCGGACAGCACCACGGCCGCCACCCGCGAATCGCGGGCCTCCATCGCGACGACCTGCGCGCCGAGCCGCACGTCGACCCCGCGCCTGCGGTGGGCGGCCAGATAGAACTCCGACATCACCGGTGCGACGGCACGGCCGATCAGGCGATCCCCGGCCTCGACGACCGTGACGCTCTTGCCCTGCGCACGCGCGACGGCCGCCGCCTCGAGACCGATGAAACCGCCGCCGACCACCACGATCGCACTGGCCCCGGCCTGCAGGTCGCGCAGCATCGAGGCATCGTCGGCGGTGCGGAGATAGCGAACTCCCGCGAGGTCGGCTCCCGGCACCCTGAGCCTGCGGGGTCGCGCCCCGACGGTGAGCGCCAGCCGGTCGAACGGCAGCCGCAGGCCGGACGCGGTCACGGCCTCACCGCCCGTCCCGTGTGCGGTGCGGGCGATGCGGTCGACGCGGTCGCCGGTGATCAGGGCGATGTCGCGGTCCACCAGGTAATCCGGCGCGCGCAGCATCATCTGCTCGAGGTCGGTCGTGCCGTGCAGGTAGGCCTTCGACAGCGGCGGGCGCTGGTAGGGCACGTGGGGTTCGTCGCCGATCAGCGTGATGGGGTCGGTGTCGCCGCAGTCGCGCAGCGATACCGCGAGCTGAACACCGGC
>NZ_JBEVLO010000309.1:0-11734 GCF_040509115.1 Mycobacterium sp.
CTCCCCGAACAGCGACGTCCGGATGCCGTAGAACGCGTCACCGGGACCTGCCGAGTACACCGCAGCGCCGAAGCCGCCGATGCAGAGCACCGCGGCAGCCGCCGTGCTGACGAGTGCGAGCGTCGCGCGGCCGCGACGGCGGGAGCCGAGGCCGGCGTTCAACGCTTCGAGGGCGTCGCGACTGGTGACGGGTGCGGTCACCGGCGCGCTGCGGACCTCGTCGCGCCAGTCGGCGAGCAGGAAGGCGAGGTCGGCCTCTTCATGGTCGGTCGAGTAGGCGGTCTCATTGGTGCTGAGCGCCTCGAAGAAGCGGTCGACGCGGTTGACGTCGTTGAGCGACGGGTCGCCCCCGTTGGAGGTCCAGCGGCCGAAATCAGGCACGTCCTTCCCTCCTTCCGTCTAGCTCGGACTTCAGTTTGGTCAGCGCTCGGTGCTGCGCGACACGCACCGCGCCTGCGGTACTGCCGACCGCCTCGGCGGTCTCCTCCGCACTCATGCCGACCACGATTCGGAGGATCACGATCTCCCGTTGCTTTTCGGGAAGCACGGCGAGCAGTCGCTCCATCCGGGCGGAGGCCTCGGCGTTCATCGCGAGTTGCTCGGGCCCCAGGTCGGATGACGCGCGGTCCGGCAGGGTGTCGGTGGCGTCGGATTGGTTTCGTCCCATGGCTCTGAATGCGTCGGCAACCTTGTGAGCGGCGATGCCGTATACGAAGGCCAGGAAGGGTCGTCCCTGATCCTTGTAGCGCGGCAGCGCCGTGATGGCGGCCAAGCACACCTCCTGAGCTACGTCGTCTGCCGAGAGGCCACTTCGCTCCGCAGTGCCGACCCTCGCCCGGCAATAGCGGTAGACGATCGGCCGGATGGTCTCCAGCACTTCCCGGAGTGCATCCCGATCGCCGTTCACCGCTCTGGCAACGACACCATCGAGACTGTCTCCCGAAATTGTCATCGTGGGCGATATCTCCAGCGTTACGGATGAGGCACATCGAGCGGATGTGTCAGCTAAGACTAATGATCAGGAAGTGACTCGCAGCGTCACCGCGCCGTCCACCTACCGCCGCGGTGGCGAACCTCGGCGGCGAACGCGTCGCGAGCTGCCACTATCTCGGCCGGCGCCAGGGCGGTACTGCCGATGTCGGCGAGGAGGGACGCCAAAGCCCAGCTCAGCGGGATCAGGCCAAGGCGTTCGGCATCCACCAGCGCCGCGTCGGCGACCACCCGCGCCGCCTCCAGTGCGCCGACGCTGCACAGCGCTGCGGCCAGCACGACCTGGGATTTCACGACGTGTCGGGCTGATCCGGTCGGCGCGGCGAGGGCGACCGCCCGCTCGGCGTGTTCGACGGCGGCCGCGTGTCCGGTTGCCATCGCGAGTTCGGCGCTCACCCAGGCGAGCCGCACGGGAATGCGGTCGGCGCGCTCCCGTCCGACGAGCTGTTCGGCGCGCCGCAACAACGTGCTCGACGCCGCGAACCTGCCCACTCCGAGCGCATCGGCCGCCAGTCCGATCAGCGCATCGGCCGCCGCGTCGACGTCGGGGCCGGCGAGGGCGAACGCGGACCCGTCCCACGTCCTCGCGGAATCGTGCCCGCCGAGCTGCCGCAGGAACGACCCCCTGGTGCTCGCGGCAAGCGATGCCGCCCGGCCGCGGGATTGCAGTCGCGTCAGTGCCTCGAGATCGGCCACGGCTGCGGCGTACCGGCCTTGTCCGCCGGCTGCAACCGCCCGAAGCCACAACTCCTCGGCAGTGACCGCAGTCGGCAGCGGCCAGCGTCCTGGGTCGGCACCGAGCGCGACGTCGATGAAGGTAGTCATCCGTTGGGGACGCTATCAAGCGGTCGAAAGCGACCCAATCGTGGGAACCTGTGCCGCCCGCAAACCAGGTGCGCCGTGGCCGGACGAACTTTGGTTAACAGTTTGTGGTCGCGGTGTTACCACCACGTCAACTCGTTCGTAGCGACGGTCGGTGCTGGTCGGCGAGCTGGCGCGCCCGAACAGCGGAAACGTGAATCGAGATCGGACAGTTGGCGTTTCGTAACCACCCTTCTCGTTTCGCGCAGGTCGCAAGGATGAACGTGATGTAAATTCTCAGCTTGTGCTTATGTGGTTGAGCACACGCTCACGCTATTGACCCAAGTTCGCGAGCCCTTCTAGTTTGTGTGCACGAGTAGTCATCGGCGACATGTGCTCGGACCGGTTCTTCGACTCACGCTTTTCGATCGCCCGCGAAAGATACGCGTAGAGAGGGATTTTCCCCATGCCACAGCCGCAGCAGTTGCCCGGGCCAAACGCAGACATCTGGGATTGGCAGATGTCAGGACTTTGCCGAGGCGTCGATTCGTCGATGTTCTTCCACCCCGACGGCGAGCGCGGCCGCGCTCGCGCTCAACGCGAGATGCGTGCCAAGGAGATGTGCAGGCGTTGCCCCGTCGTCGCTCAGTGCAGATCCCATGCGCTGGCCGTGGGCGAGCCCTACGGCATCTGGGGCGGGCTCAGCGAGTCCGAACGTGAGCTCCTGCTCAAGCGGGGCATCCGCCGCTCCGCCTGAAATTCCACACATCGAGAACATCGCAGAGGTCCCCGCACGCCCGGCGTGTCGGGGACCTTTGCGAGTGTTGCTATCGAGCGCGACGAGCTAGCCGGACGACGGCATAGACGAGCGCAACGAAGACGGTGAGCGCCGCCAGCCACGGGAGGAGCAGGCCGAACAGCAACACGACGGCGCTGACCACCGAGAGCAACCCATCCCAGCCTCGCTCGATCTGACCAAGGAATCCCTGATACTGCGCGGGGCCGCCGATCTGATCGGCGATGAACGTGACGTCGACCGTGCTGTAGTCGATTCGATCGCCGAGTTGATCGCGCTGCGCGCGGAGGCTGTCCAGATCCGCCTGGCGCTGCGACAACGCCTCCTCGGCCTTGATGAGCGCATCGGGATCCCTCGCATCGCGCATGATCGTCAAGAGCCGGTCCACCGAGGTCTGCAGGGCCTTGATCCTGGCGTCGAGATCCACCCGCTGCGCCGTCACGTCCTCCGAAGTGGTCTCCGCGGTCCGCACCGACCCGAGTGTCTTCAGTTGCCGCACCACACCGTCGAGCTTGTCGGCAGGGACCCGCAGGACGACCGAGGTGTGAGCTCGACCGCCGCCGGATCCCGCATCCTCGGACCGACTGTCCACGCGTCCGGCAGCGTCCTCGACGATTACCGCCGCCCTGTCGGCGGCCTCGGACGTGCTGTCGACGTCGATCGTCATCGACGCCGTCTTGACGACGTCACGCTTGGCCGTCAGATCCGGCGGCGGCTGCTGCGGTGCTGGTGCTTCGGCAACGGCGGTCATGCCCGCGGCCGGGGCCGTCTCCGACCCGGAGGATGACCCCGACCCGGAGCACGCCGCCAGCAGACCGATCGCCGCAATTGCTGCGAGAGCCGTCGCGAACCGGGTCCGGCCCATCTTGCTCGAATCGTCACTCATACCTGGCAACCTAGCCATCGAGACGCGAAAGGCGGCCGGTTCACCACATCAGGCGTGACAGGTGCCGCCCTCGGCCTTGACGGTCGGGGGTGCGTCGATCGATGGATTGCGGTCGAAGAAGCCAGAGGGCTTGAGCCAGAACGACACCGTATCGACGGCCATGATCGGCCATTCCTCCACGCGGGTGATGTGGTGAATGCCGAATACGTACCACAGGACCACGTCGGTGTTCTCCAGCGAGGCGTCGTCCTTGATCCACTCGCTCATCCCCTTGTCCACTTCGGACTGAACCGGGTAGGCGCCCGCAGGCCAGCGCTCGTCGTCGCTGTTCTTGGTGACCCACAGGGTGTGTCCGATGACGGGTGCGCGAAGGTACTGCGGAGTCGACGGATCCATCAGGGCCGGGAAGCAGGCACCTGGCGCCAGCTTGTAGGACACGTTGGTGCCGTGTTTGTTGAACTTGTTGGGATTGACCACCTTCCACGCCCGCTGGGTGCCCCAGTCGTAGTCGCGGCCGGCCTCCGCCTCGGATCTGATCGGCGTCGACTTGGTGACGAGCGCCAGCCCGTACGGGTTCTCCTCCGACACCGGCGGCGCCACGGAATCGACCTCCATCACCGTGTTCTCCGCACCATCGACGTCGAGGTCGAGTCGGGCCACGATGAAGTGCTGGTGGAACGGCGCGTACGAATTCTTGTCGACGACGGTCCCGTAGGGGGGCGCCTCCGCACCCTCGGGGAACGGGGTCGTCACCATGATCCCGGTGGCGCGGACCTCGCACTCGATGTTGCCGTCTTGGTAGAACCGCCAGTAGACCAGGTATTCGTAGTTCGCCACCGTCGCATGGCACGAGACCACCATGCGGCGTTGCCTGCGCACCTCGGCGCCCATCCGCTCGTCGACGTGCTTCCACAGCACGGCGTTGTCCTCCTCGTGGAGGCAGATCGCGTTTTTGATCTCGCGCGGCTCGCCGGTCCAATCATGCAGTGTCGCATCGACATACGCGATTTCGCCGAGACAGTCGCAACCCAGCTCCAACGACGTGGTCATGAATCCGAGACCCCACTCGCCGATGTCATATGCGGTCCGCCGGTAGTGGTCGAACGTGGGATCGCGGTAGGGCACCACCATTTCGGCGAACGACATCCGGTAGGCGACGTCACGGGTGACGCCGTCGTCGTCGAAGGTGACCTGGTAGATGACCGGGCCTTCGCGATAGTTGAACCCGAGTCGCATCGTCCAGTTCTGCCACTTCAACTCGGTTCCCTCGACGGTGAACGACGCGCCTTCGGGCTGAGTGATGTGCAGGGGTTTGAGATCGTCGCGCACCGTGGTGCCGCGGACCGACGGGACGTATTCGGCGTCGACATCCGGACGCCCATAATCGTGGTGATCCTCGATCTCCAGCAACTCGAGCGTGTTCATGTCCACCAACAGCTTCAGCCCGGAGATCGGGTGGGCGAACGGGTTGCCTTCTGGCGTCTCGCGAGCCCACAGGTCGCACCAGCCGAGCCGCCGGTGTGCGTGCTGCTCGGGCATCATCGCCTTGCCGTACGTCCACACGTCCATCAGCAACAGGCTCAGGTCGGTGAATCCTCGCTTGGCAAGCGCGGCAACGACATCGGGGTGCTCGCGCATGGCCTCGTCGACGGCGTGGAACTCGTCGACGGTGAAGTTCGGCGTGACGCCGTCGACGTGCTCGAACGAGACCACCGAGTCACCCGTCAGGTCGACGGTGGCCTCGTAGGTCTTGTTCTCGGCACGATCGAGCACCACCGCGAACGCGATGCGTGGCACGGCGTCGCCCGGTCGCCATGCCTTGACCTCTGCCTTCGCCGGCTCCTTCAGCTCGATCGAGGCGAAGCGAAAGGTGTCTCCGATCCGACCCTCCCGCCGCAGGACGGTGGCGGTCTGCCGAAATTCGTCGGCCGAGAGTGGTTCAAGAGGATGCTGCGGCATGGGGCTCCCGTCCGGTGGGTGTCGGCTAAGTGTGCCCCGCATGGACGCGGTCGTACTGCCGAAATCGCCCTTTGCCGACGAAGACCAGTGCCTACCCTGCCTGCGGTGAGGTGTTCGGTCGAGTCGCGGTGGTCGGCCCCGCGACGACCCCGGCGCGCCGCGCCATACGACTGCGGCGCCGATCCGCCATTCGGCGGCGCCGAACCTTGATCGAGCTCCACTCCCCTAGCGTGACCCCAGCGGCGAGCGCGGTACCGATCGCCAGCGCTCCCAACACCGACGCGAATCCGACGGCGTGCTGGTCGTTGAGGATTGCGTAGATGCCGTGCAGTAGCGCAAGGCCGGGCAGCAGGGGCACGATGCCCGCGATCGACACGACCAGCGGCGGCGCCAGATTACGACGCTCCATCAGGCGGCCGACAAGGCCGATGGGAACCGCCGCTGCGAACGAGGCGACGACGGCACCGAGACCCCACCCCTGGGCCAGCAGGAACACGACGGTGCCCGCCGCACCACCGAATGCCGCGGCCACCGCGGCGCTCCGCTCGGCGTAGCAAGCGAGTGCGTAGGCCGCCGCGCTTGCCGCGCCGAACGCGACGCGTGCTGGCCATTCCGCGAGGGCGGGCGGCGCCTCTGCGCTGATGGCGACGAACGGCGCCCCGAATCGTTGGGCGAGGTGCAGCACCAACGCCACCCCGGCGATCGTCGCGGCGGTCATCATGACCAACTCGAAGAAGCGGGCGGCCGCGGTCACCGGGGCGCCCGTGATGACGTCGCCTACCGAGCCCACCAGTGAGAGCCCAGCCAGCAGCACGACGAGCCCAGCGGCAATCGCCACGGTCGGCTCGAACTGCACTCCCAGCTTGGGGCTCAGCCAGTAGAGCACCAACGCAGGGGCGGTCGCGATCGCGCCACCCACTGCGTACTGGAAGAAGAACGGCAGGCCGTGCCGGTTGAGGAGGCGGTTGACCCGATCGACCGCCATGGCGCTGATGGCGCTGACCACGCAGGCCAGCCAGCTGGCACCAAGGGTTCCTGCCGTCGCGAAGGCCAGCGCACCCCAGGCGAGGGTGGCGACCCACCGCTTGTAGGGGTGCGGCGCGGTGACGATGGCGTCGAGCTCGTCACGCGCATCCGACGGCGACACCTCGCCCGCGCGGATGCGAACGATCAAACGGTCGACCGCGGCCAGTCGGCTGAAGTCCAGCGATCGTGACTGCACGATGTGGAGTGCACTGGCGGGCGGCGACGTCGGCCCCCGGTAGGCGGCGACGTGAATCGTCGTGTTGATGACGTCGACCTCGCAGCGCTCGACGCCGAACGCGGTGGTGATGGCTCTGACCTGGTCCATCGTGGCCGTGGCTGGCATCCCGGACGCCATCAGGATGGCGCCGCTGGTCCCGGCCAGATCGAGTGCCTCGACCACGTTCTCGTAATAGGCGGCGTCGAGTTCGGCGCTACGGGACTTCGTCATCCGCGGGAGTGCGTCCGTCGGCGGATCGGTCTCCCTGACGATTCGGCTCAGGATCTCGCGACGACGCGCACGCCATTGCTGGCCCGCGCGATCGCGGGTCGCCTCCACCACAGTGCCCTCCCGTTGAAATGACGAACTGACTTCGCCGCACGCATTTGGTTGGTTGTCGCTCGCTTGGCGCGGTCATCCCGCTGCCGTTGACGATCACGTCAGGAGCAAAACCAAGTTTACTCATGGCAGGTGGTAAACCGGCGCACACGTCCAGTGAGACTCAGCACACCCGCCCGCCGCACCGACCGGCCGCGGCATCAGACACCCCTAGGTATCGAGTGTCGAATGGGTATCGAGCGGATTGGCCGCGATGCGCCGAGCGCCGTCGTTGGCCATCGACGCGGCAGCGGCGCTGCCCGGCTTGTGCGTCGCCTGGTCCTCGAAGCATGCGACGAACTCGGCACCAAACCCCAGCCTTGGATGGCGCCCCAGAATGTGGGTCCTCGTCTCGGCGGGGAATTCCTCCGGCCGACGCCCGACGACGTCCCAGCCGGTGGCGACCTGCAGGAGGTGCGATTCGGGGTCGGCGGCCGACGAGACGTCGCCGCGCATGTGCAGCACGATGATCTCCCGTGCCCTGGCTGCGCGATCGGGGGGCCACCCGACCGCGGTCCCGAACACCCAGGCCAAGTCACCACCCGCCTCCTCGAAGGGCATTCGGCGACTGTCGAATGGGTCGGTGAGCGCGATGTCGTGAAGCATCGCCGAGACGTAGAGGAGCTCGTCGTCGAAGCCGATGCCGTGGGCGGCCGCGTACGTCGCTCCCCACAGGTACGACCGGACGCAGTGATTGAGCAGCGCGGGCGAATAGAAGCGAGTCGCCACCGAGAGTGCGGCCTTCGCCGCTGGCGTCTGCGGAAAGTCGGTCATCTATCTGCCGCTTCGGGTTGGTCGTCGTCGACGACGCGGATGATTGGCTTGCCGGGACCACGGCGGGTCGGTCCGAACGCGCCGGGAGCGTCTTCGAGTGCGTACGTCTCCCCGACGAGTGGACGCAGCAGGCCCTCCCGAAGCCTGACCTCCAAGGCGGCAAGCCCGGCGCGGTCCGGTTCGACGACGAAGAAGACGACTCGCGCGGCGTCGGGCCGGGTCCGTGGTGGTTCGGCGATGCTGACGAGTGCACCGCCGGGGCGCACCAACGCTCCCGAGCGGTCCAGTAGGTCACCGCCAAACACGTCGAAGACCACATCGACTTCGCCGATGCTTTCGAGCTGCTCGTGGTCGAGGTCCACGAAGACCTCCGCACCCAACCCGAGGATGGCCTGCCGGTGCATGGTGCGGCCGGTCCCGATCACCCGGGCGCCCGCCGCCCGCGCCAGTTGGACGGCAAGCGAACCGACGCCACCCGCAGCGCCATGGATCAGGACGGTCTGTCCGGCTTCGAGACCGCCGTGGGTGAAGAGTCCCTGCCACGCCGTGAGGCCCGAGACCGGGAGCGCGGCGGCGGCGACGTGGCCCACCCCCGTCGACAGCGTGGCCAGGTTGCGCGCCTCGACCGCGACGAATTCGGCCAGCGTGCCGTTGCGGCACCAGTCGGTGATCCCGAAGACGCGCTCACCGACCGTGAATCCGGTAGTGCCGTAACCCATTTCGGCAATGACCCCGGAGACCTCGTGGCCGGGAATGGTCGGCGTCCTTTCACGTCCCGCTCGGTCGGTCCAGGTGCCGGGCCAGTCGAGCTCGCCAGGGGTGAACCCCGCCGCGTGCACGCGCACGATGACGTCGTTCTCCGCAGCGTGGGGGTAGGCGACGTGGGCAAGCTCGAGGCCGTCGATGCCTGCAGCGCGGTCCTTCGCGATGATTGCCCGCATGGTCGTCACGGCGCCTGCCTGCGAGCACTGGGATGCCGCATCGCATCGCGTGCTGCGATTTCTCGTGGCTCGAGCATGGTGATCATGTCGACACCGGGAGCGCAGAGACAGACCGCCAGGAAGCGGCTCCACTGCGACGCCTCCAGATTCCTGGTCTGATAATGCACCACGTCGCCACCGGGCTCCCAAAATGCCTCTCCCGCAATTATTTCGACGGGAGCTTGACCCTCGAGCTCGAAGAGCATCCTGCCCTCCAACATGTAACCAAACACCGGCCCCGAATGGCGATGCGGGTCCAATCCCGCGTCCGCCGGGGGAAGCTCGACCAGCTGCGTCATGGCGTGTGCGCCTGCGGGTATGGGTGGCGGGGTGACGCACGACAGGTCGGTGACCTTCGTGTCTCCGGTAGTCAACATGCCTTCAACGCTAACCTCGGGGTGGCCCTGGCGATGGGCCACTTGGGGCCGGCGCGTGGGGGCCAGTCGTGCGCGTCAGGGCAATACCCGAACCAGCGCCGCCAAGGCTGCCGACCAGGCACTCGGCGCGGGGGCGGCGAACCCGACCACCAAACCGTTACGTACGCTGCCGGTTTCGGGATGGCGATAGAACTCGAGGCTCTCCATGCCGAGCCGTCGCCACGCCGGGCGACCAGACGACGCGCCTTCGTCGGCATCGAGTTGTTCGAGCGTCACGTGCAGGCCCGCGGGCATGCCGCTCACCACGGTCTTCGGTGACGACCCGGCGACCGCCGCGACGAGTTGCTCGCGGCGGCGGCGATACTCGGCCCGCCTGGTGCGAATGTGCCTGTCGTAGGAACCGGCTTCGATGAAGTCGGCCAGTGCCAACTGTTCGACGACGCCAGACGTCTCTTCGGTTTCCCCCTTCCTTGCGACCACCGCTTCGACGAGTCGTCCCGGCAATACCAGCCAACCGAGTCGGAGCCCCGGCGCCAGCGACTTGCTCGCCGTGCCCATGTAGACGACGCGCTCGGGATCGACACCGTGCAGCGCACCGACGGGCCTGCGGTCATACCGGAACTCGCCGTCGTAGTCGTCCTCGATGATCACTCCGCCGGTCCTTCGGGCCCAGTCGATGACTGCGGCGCGGCGGTCGGAGTGCAAGGAGACGCCGAGCGGGAACTGGTGCGACGGCGTGAGCAACACACCGCCCACCTGGGCCATGCCTTGGAGTGCTTGGACGTCAGCGCCAAGGGAGTCGACCGACAGTGCGGGAGAACGCAATCCCGCTTTGCCGAGCGACGCCCGTTGCGCGGGGAGACCGAACTCCTCGACGGCAACGGCGGTGACGCCGACGTCGGCCAGAGCGCCCGCGACGAGGGTCAGGCCCTCGGCAGCCCCACTGCACACGACGATGTTGCATGGCTGGGCCCGAACCCCCCGCGCCCGAGCGAGGTACTGCGCAAGCGCGTTGCGGAGTTCGGGTCTGCCATGCGGGTCGCCGTATCCGAACGCCTCGGACGGCGCCGCATTCAATGCTCGCGTGACCGCGCGGCCCCACTCGGCCCGAGGAAACGACGACAGGTCGGGATGACCGGGCCGCAGGTCATGGTCCAATCGGCGTGGCGTCGGACGTGTGGGTGGTGCGGCGACGGACCGTGCGGCCTCGGCGCCACGTCGCGACACCACGGTGCTCGAGCCCTGGTGTGCGGACAACCAGCCCTCGGCGATGAGCTCGGCGTACGCGCGCGCCACGGTGTTCCGCGCGAGGCCCAGGTCGGTTGCCAGCGCACGGCTCGATGGCAACCGCGTCCCCGGCAGCAACCGCCCCGTCCGGATGGCGTGACGAATGGCGTCCATCAAGCTGTCACGTACCCGGCCGCCGGGACGGTCCAGGTGCAGGTCGAGGCCGGCGACCGGTGTTGGGGTCGTTGGAAGGGCGTTGGATCGCGCCGATGGTCTCGGCGCAGTACCGGCCATGGTTCAACTTAGAACACGCGACAACGGCTTCGAGTGTCGGTCGTCGCCACGGTCTGACGATGTTTTCCAAGGCACGTTCATCGGCCCAAACGACGAATCACCCCCGGCCCAACCCGGACCGGGGGTGATTCGTTACGAACTAGTGCGAATGGCCGTGCGAGTGTCCGTGGCCGCCGTGGTCCTCTTCCTCCGCTGGCTTGTCCACGATGGCGGTCTCGGTGGTCAGGATCATCCTGGCCACCGACGCCGCGTTGACCACCGCGGAGCGGGTCACCTTGACCGGATCGACGACGCCGTCGGCGAGCAGGTCGCCGTAGGCGAGGGTCGCGGCGTTGAAGCCCTGCCCGGCCGGCAGGCTCGACACCTTGTTCACCACGACCGAGCCGTCCAGCCCGGCGTTGGTGGCGATCCAGTACAGCGGCGAGGACAGCGCCGACGCGAACACGTCGACACCGAGCGCCTCGTCGCCCTTGAGCGACTCGCGCAGCGCCTTCAGAACCGACCCGGCCTGGACGAGTGCGGAGCCACCGCCGATGACGATGCCCTCTTCGATGGCTGCCTTGGCCGCGGAGACCGCGTCCTCGACGGCTTCCTTGCGCTTCTTGAGGTCCGTCTCGGTGGCAGCGCCGACCTTGATGACGGCGACGCCGCCGGCCAGCTTGGCCAGACGCTCCTCGAGCTTCTCGCGGTCCCAGTCCGAATCGGACGCCTCGATCTCGGCGCGCAGCTGCGACTTGCGGCCATCGATGGCCTCGGCCGCGCCGCCGCCGTCGACGATCACGGTGCTGTCCTTGCTGACGACGACGCGCCGGGCGGTGCCCAGCACGTCCAGGCCGACCTCGCGCAGCAGCAGACCCACGTCGGGGTTGACCACCTGGCCGCCCGTGACCACCGCAAGGTCGTCGAGGAAGGCCTTGCGACGGTCGCCGAAGAACGGCGCCTTGACGGCGACGGCCTTGAGCGTCTTGCGAATCGCGTTCACCACCAGGGTGGAGAGGGCTTCGCCCTCGACGTCCTCGGCGATGATCA
>NZ_JBEVLO010000310.1:0-19806 GCF_040509115.1 Mycobacterium sp.
CACGTACGTCGGCGCCAAGACTCTGCCCGAGTTGCACGACAAGGTGCTCCTCGGCGTGCAGTCCGCCGCGGGTTTCGCCGAGGGGCATCCGCTGCCGTCAGGCTGGTGACACCGGGTAGGCGAGGACCGGTCCGTCGACCACGACCCGGACCTGGTCGCCCGGTCCGAACGGCGCGTCACCGGGAGCCCGCAGGATCAGCCGCGAACCGTCCCGCAACGCGACGTGCAATGAGGTGTCGGCGCCGTAGTACCGCACGCCGGTGACGAAGCCGAGGACCCCGTCCCCGCCGACGCGAAGTTGCTCGGGCCGCAGCACTACCGTCGTCGGACCGTCGGCGGCTGCGCCCTGCACCGGATGCGCGCCGAGCGCCGAGCGCACCACTCCCCCGCGACGCTCACCTGGCACTTCGACGGTGGCCCCGACGAACCGGGCCGCGGCCAGCGACGCCGGCCTCGCATAGATCGCCGCGGGCGGCCCGTGCTGGGCGACCACGCCGTCGAGCAGAAGTGCGACCGAGTCGGCCAGGGACAGCGCCTCGGACTGGTCGTGGGTGACCAGTACCGCCGTCGTCCCGGTGTCCTTGAGGATCTCGGCGATGTCCTCACGGACCCGGACCCGCAGCCCCGCGTCGAGGGCGGCGAACGGTTCGTCGAGCAGCATCACCCGCGGCTCCGCAGCCAGGGCGCGGGCCAGCGCCACCCTCTGCTGCTGGCCGCCGGACAGCTCGTGCGGCCTGGCCTCGGCGTGGCCCGCCAGCCCGACGACGTCCAGCCAGTGCTCGATCCGGTCGGCGGGTCTCCTTTCGCCCCTTGGCAATCCGAACGCGACGTTGCCCCCCACGCTGAGATACGGGAACAGCGCGCCCTCCTGGGGCAGCAGCCCGACCCGCCGCCGGTGCGTCGGCACGCCCGTCATGGGGCGCGATCCGATCTCGACGGCACCCGCGTCGGGTTCGGTGAATCCCGCGATGATCCGCAGCAGCGTCGTCTTGCCGCATCCCGAGGGCCCGAGGACGGCCGCGATGGTGCCCGGCTCGACGCGGAGGTCCACGTCATTCAACACGCGTCGCCCGCCGAACGACTTCACGACGCCGCGGACGTCGACCTCGTCAGCCATGGGCCATCGTGGCGCTCCAGCCGCCGAGCAGCGCCGTCGGCACTGCCGCGAACACCACGAGGGCGGCTGCATACGGCGCCGCCGAGGCGTAGTCGCTGACCGCGCTGAAGCTCCACAACCGGGTGGCCAGCGTGTCGGTCCCGGTGGGGTGCAGGAGCAGGGTCACCGGCAATTCCTTCATGCACGTGAGCAGCACCAAGGCGGCACCCGCCGCCACCGCGGGCACCGCGCCGCGGGCCGTCACCTCCAGGAAGGCGCGCACCGGCCGTCGACCAAGGGACCGGGCCACTTCCTCCAGGCGCAGCGGCGCCGCTTCGACCGCGGTGCGCACCGAGCCGACCGCCAACGGCACCAACAGGACGACGTAGGCCAGGATCAGCAGGGGTTCACGCTGATAGAACGGCCGCAGCAGCACCACGCCGACCGACACCATCGCGATGGCGATCACCACCCCCGGCAGCCCGTGCGCGACGTAGGCCGCCCCTTCCAGCGCGCGGGTGGCCCTGGTCCGGTACCTGGCGACGAGGACGCCGACCGGCAGCGCAGCCAGCACGCAGACCAGTGCGCCGAGCATGGACAGCCACAGCGTCGAGCCAAGGGCGTCGACGAATTGGGTTGCGTCCCAACGTGATCCAGCCGACAGCAGCCACCTTGCGAGGGCCGCCATCGGGAACGCGACGGCGGCAGCCAACACCACCGCGGGCGGCACCACCGCGACCCGCCTCCAACGCCCGAGCCGGTTGAGCGGCGCGGGCCGCGGCGTGCCCCCGCCGACCCGGTACGCCGAGGCCCGTCCGCGCGCCCTGCCCTCCGCGACGACGAGCGCGACGGCGAACGCCAGCAGCACCAGGGACAACACTGCCGCCCGCGCGGGATTGAACCCGGATCGGTAGGCGCCGTAGATCACCCAGGTGAAGGCCTCGTACCGCATCGCGGCCACGGCACCGAAGTCGCTCAGCGCATAGAGCGCGACGAGCAGCGCACCCGCGGCGATGGGCGCCCTGGCCTGTCGGAGCGTCACGCGGAAGAGCACCGCCCAGCCACCATGCCCGAGTGAGCGCGCCACCTCCTCCTGCGCCGGGTCGACGCGACTCAGCGCGGCCGTCGCGGTCAGCAGGACGTACGGATAGCTCACCAGGGTCAGCACCAGCGCCGATCCCCAGAAGCCGGTGATGCCGGGCAACACCGACACCGCGAGGTAGGCCAGCAGATAGCTCGGCATGGCCAGCGGCAACGTCAGACCGACGGCGAGCCAGCGCCGGCCTGGCAGGTCACACCGCGTGACGAGGACCGCGAACGCGGTCCCGAGCACCACGCACGCCACCGTCACCACCACCACCAACAACAGGGACCGGCCGACCAACGCCAGGGTGCGCTCCTGGACGAGCTCGGCCACCACGAACGACCAGCCCCGCGTCAGCGCGCGGTCCGCGAGATAGCCGAGGGGCGCCAAGGTGGCCCCGACCACCAGCGTCGCTGCCACCACCAGAAACCAGGGCGGACGCGTGCGAGACGCCGGCCCCACGGGTGAGGGGTGAGGTGGCGTCAGTTGGTCAGCAACCCGGTCTTGACCAGTAGCTCCTGGGTGGCTTCGAGATCCTCCAGTTGGGACAGGTCCACGGCGGGCGGCTGGAGCTCACTCAGGGACGGCATGTCGACGGACGGCTCGATGCCAGCGACCAAGGGGTATTCCTCGGTTTCGTTGGCGAAGTACTCCTGCGCGGACTGCCCGACCAGGTACTTCGCGAACGCCTGGGCGCCCTCGGGATTGCGCGCCGAGCTCAGGACGCCCACGCCTGCGACGTTGACCAGGCCACCGGGGTCACCCGGTGCCATGAACTGGTTCTGCACGACGACGGCATCGGGTCCCTCCGCGGCGATCAACTCATAGAGGTAGTAGTGATTGGTGGGCCCGAGGGCGACCTCGCCGGAGTTCACCGCGTCGCGCAACGCCACGTTGTTCTCGTAGGCCCTCGGCTCCTGGGCCTTGAACGCCCGCAGCCACTGCTCGGCGGCGGCGTCGCCGCGCGCGACGCGCAGCCCGGTGACGAACGACTGCCAGGACGCGTTGCTGGGCGCATACCCGATTTGGCCCCTCCACTCCGGCGCCAGCAGACCGTCCACGGTGTTGGGCGGGGTCGGCGCCTTCTCCGGGTTGAAGGCCACCACCCGAGCCCGTCCCGACACGCCGACCCAGGTGCCGTCACCCGCCGAGTACGTCGCGGGCACCGCGGCCAGGGTCTCCGCGTCGATCGGGGCGAACAGGCCGTCCTTGGAGACTGCGCCGAGCGCACCCGCGTCCTGCGACAGGAAGACGTCGGCGGGCGACTGGTCGCCCTCGGTGATCAGCTGGGCGGCCAGTTCACCGGAGCCGGCGTAGCGCACCTCGACGTCGATGCCGGTATCCGCGGTGAACTGCTCCAGCAACGGCGCCACCAGTTCTTCGCTCCGACCGGAGTACACCGTGATCGAGTTTCCCTCGCTGGTGTCGTCGGGCGGACTGGTCTGGGAGCCGCACGCGGTGAGAACGAGCATGGCGATGGCGCCGATGCCTCCTGCGACACGGGAGAAGCCGAGTGCCATGGGTTGGTCTCCTTCGAGGTCGGGCGGGAAAGTGAGGACCAACGTACGCGAACTTAGGGCAGGCTCACTTCGTCGTTCTTATCGTTCTCACAGGTGGCGAGGCATGGGGGTCTCTCTCGGCTACGATTGGTCCGAATCTCGTCGCCGATCGAAAGGGAAATCGTGCCGCAGGCACCCGCCGAGGCCCCCGAACCTGAACGGGCCTCCTCGGAGCCATCCGACGCCGAACCCTCCAGTAGACAGCCGGGCCCAGTGCCCGGCGCCCCTCGTGCGAGGCTCCGATGAGCCTGATCCTCAGCCTGCTGGCGTTTCTGCTTCTGACGGCTGGTACCGCGGTCTTCGTCGCCGCCGAATTCTCCTTGACCGCGCTTGAGCGCAGCACCGTCGACTCGAACGCGAAGAACGGCGGCTGGCGCGACCAGTTCGTCCAGAAGTCGCACCGCACACTGTCCTTCCAGTTGTCCGGCGCACAGCTGGGCATCTCGATCACCACACTCGCGACCGGTTACCTGGCCGAGCCGGTGGTGGCCAAGCTCCTGCACGCCCCGCTTGCCGCGATCGGGCTGTCGCCCTCCATGGTCGACGGCGTCGCGTTGGTGCTGGCGCTCCTGATCGCCACGTCGGTGTCGATGGTGTTCGGCGAGCTGGTCCCGAAGAACCTGGCGGTCGCGAAGCCTGCGCCCACGGCGCGCTGGTCGGCGCCGCCGCAGTGGTGGTTCTCCAAGGCGCTCACCCCGGCGATCAAGGTCACCAACGGCACCGCCAACTGGATCTTGCGCAGGCTCGGCATCGAGCCTGCCGAGGAGCTGCGGTCGGCCCGGTCGCCGCAGGAGCTGGTCTCACTGGTCCGCACCTCCAAGCGCAGTGGCTCGTTGGATGCGTGGACCGCCGACCTGGTTGACCGCTCCCTGCAATTCGGCGAGCGCTCCGCCGAGGAGCTCATGACCCCGCGCTCGAAGATCGAGTCGCTGCACTCCGACGACACCGTGGCCGACCTGGTGGTCAAGGCAATGGAGACCGGCTACTCACGCTTCCCGATCGTCGATGGCGATCTCGACGAGACGGTCGGGATCGTGCACGTCAAGCAAGTCTTCACGGTTCCCGTGGACCAGCGAGCGAGCACCCGGTTGGCGTCGATCGCCCTTCAGGTGGCGACGGTGCCGTCCAGCCTCGACGGCGACGCCGTCATGACCCAGATCCGCGCCAACGGACTTCAGACGGCCCTCGTGGTCGACGAGTACGGCGGCACGGCAGGCATGGTCACCGTCGAGGACCTCATCGAAGAGATCGTCGGCGACGTCCGCGACGAGCACGACGACGCCACCCCCGACGTGGTCGAGGTGCGCAACGGGTGGCGGGTGTCGGGTCTGCTGCGCATCGACGAGGTGCAGACGGAGACGCCGTTCCGACCCGCCGAGGGCGAGTACGAAACGATCGGCGGGCTGGTTCTGCAGGAATTGGGCCACATCCCCGATCCCGGTGAGACCGTCGAGTTGACCGAATTCGATCCCGACGGCCCGGTCGACGATCCCGTGCATTGGCAGGCGAAGGTGATCCAGATGGACGGCAGGCGCATCGACCTGCTCGAGCTCACCGAATTGGGCCGCCGCGGCAAGCCGGAGCGGGACGCCTGATGGGTACCGATCTCTTCGGCGTCGCGCTGACCGTGTTCCTGTTGGCACTCAACGCGTTCTTCGTCGGTTCGGAGTTCGCGCTGATCTCGGCGCGGCGCGACCGCCTCGAGGCGCTCGCCGAGCAGGGCAAGAAGAGCGCCGTCACCGTGATCCGAGCAGGCGAGCGGTTGTCGCTCATGCTCGCCGGTGCCCAGTTGGGCATCACGATCTGTTCGATCCTGCTGGGCAACGTGGGCGAACCCGCGGTGGCGCACCTGTTGGAGGCGCCCTTCGGGGCCGTGGGCATCTCGGACACCCTGCTGCACACCGTGTCGTTCGTCATCGCGCTCGCGATCGTGGTGACGCTGCACGTGCTACTCGGCGAGATGGTGCCGAAGAACATCGCCATCGCGGGTCCCGAGGCGGCCGCGATGCTGCTGATCCCGCCATATCTGGTCTACATGCGCCTGGCCAAGCCGTTCATCGCGTTCTACAACTGGTGCGCCAACACCAGCCTGCGGGCGTTGGGCGTCGAGCCGAAGGACGAGCTCGACGTCACCGTGTCGACGGTCGAGCTGTCGGAGATGATCGCCGAGTCGCTGTCGGAGGGACTGCTCGATCCCGAGGAGCATGGCCGGCTGACGCGCGCACTGCAGATCCGCAGCCACGTCGTCGCCGACATGGCGATCCCGCTCAGTGCCATCCGCGCGGTACCGGTGGCCGGCGTCGGTCAGGGACCGACGGTCGGCGCCATCGAGCGGGCGCTGGCCGACACCGGGTACTCCCGGTTCCCCGTCACGGACGCGTCGGGCGCCTTCACCGGGTATCTGCACATCAAGGACGTGCTGTCGTTGATGAACGACCCCGACGCGGTGATCGACCCGTCGATCGTGCGTCCGTTGCCCCGAGTGGCGGCATCGTTGCCGGTGCCCGACGCGTTGTCCCGGCTGCGGCGCGACAACAGCCACCTGGCCCTCGTCACGATGAACGACCAGGTGACGGCCATGGTCACGCTGGAGGATCTCGTCGAGGATCTGGTGGGGACGGTGCGCGACGGGACGCACCGTGTGTGACGTCACGCTGGCCGAGACCGACTGGACCGAGCGCGAACGCCGCCACGCCGAGCGGGTCGACGAGTTCGTGGCACCGCACGCCGCGCGCGCCCAGCGTGGGGAGGCACACCCGGTGTGGGACTTCCTGTTCACCTACTACAGCCTGCGCCCGCGACACCTGCGCAGGTGGAATCCCGGATTCGGGGTGGCGTTGGCTGGCCCGTCCGCGCGGCGCTACCTCGAACGGGCCGGCTACGGCCAGCGCGGCGCCGACGTCACCGTCGGGCTCGACTACCTGCGCGGCCGGGCCGACACCGTCGCCTTCATCGCCGAGCTCTTGCATGCCACGGCGTCGCGTCCCGCGCGGCTGAACTGCTTCGGCCTGCACGAGTGGGCGATGGTCTACCGCACGCCCACGGTGCGCCACACCCAGGTGCCGTTGCGGCTGGGCTCGGCGGGTACCGACACGTTGGTGGAGTCAATGCCATTGCGCTGCAGCCACTTCGACGCCTATCGCTTCTTCACCGCCCCCGCCACGGTCCGCAACGTCGAGCCGTTGAGCAGGCAGACGCAGGTCGCCACCGAGCAGCCGGGCTGCCTGCACGCCGGAATGGACTTGTACAAGTGGTCGTTCAAGCTGGGTCCGCTGGTCGACTCGGAACTGGTGATGGACTGTCTTGAGCTGGCCGCCGACGCCAGAGAACTGGACATGCGCGCCAGCCCCTACGACCTTGCGAGCTACGGCTTCACGCCGATCGCCATCGAAACATCGGCGGGCCGTGCCGAATACGTCCGCGCTCAGCAAACACTGGCCGATCGGGCAGCTCCGCTGCGCACCAGTCTGGCCGAACATTGCGAGCGGCTACTCACCCTGGTGGACGGCGGTTGGGCCGCAGTTTCCCATGGGTAAGCTTGATCGACGCTACAGAAGAGGAAACCATGACTGATCGCGTGACCGTCGGAAATCTGCGGGTCGCACGGGTGCTGTACGACTTCATCACCAACGAGGCCCTGCCAGGCACGGGAGTCGACGCCGACAGCTTCTGGGCGGGAGTGGACAAGGTCGTCACCGATTTGGCGCCGAAGAATCAGGAGCTGCTGGGCCGCCGCGACGAGCTGCAGGCTCAGATCGACAAGTGGCATCGCCAGCGGGTGATCGGGCCACTGGACCTCGAGGAATACAAGACCTTCCTCGCCGACATCGGTTACCTGGAGGCGGAGCCTGCCGACTTCACCATCACCACCTCCGGCGTCGACACCGAGATCACCGCGACGGCGGGACCACAGCTGGTGGTGCCGATCCTCAACGCACGCTTCGCGCTGAACGCGTCCAACGCCCGCTGGGGATCGCTGTACGACGCGCTGTACGGCACCGACGTGATCTCCGAGGAGGACGGCGCCGAGAAGGGCACCGACTACAACCGGGTCCGCGGCGACAAGGTCATCGCCTACGCGCGCAAGTTCCTCGACGGCGCGGTGCCGCTGGCGTCGGGGTCGTGGGCGGAGGCCACCTCCTTCAAGGTGGAGGACGGTCAACTGGTCGTCGCCCTCGGTGACGGCTCGTCGGAATCAGACGACTCCTCGCGCGAGCGCTCGTCGGAAGCTGTCGACTCCTCGCGCGAGCGCTCGTCGGAAGCTGTTGACTCCTCGCGCGAGCGCTCGTCGGAAGGCCTCGCGGCAACGGACCAATTCGCCGGCTACCTTGGCGACGCGTCCGCGCCGACGTCACTGCTGCTGGTCAACCATGGTCTGCACATCGAGATCCTCATCGACCCGGACTCCCCCGTCGGCTCGACCGACCAGGCGGGCGTCAAGGACGTCGTGCTGGAGTCGGCGATCACCACGATCATGGACTTCGAGGACTCCGTGGCGGCGGTCGACGCCGACGACAAGGTGCTGGGCTACCGCAACTGGCTCGGCCTCAACCGCGGTGACCTGACCGAGGAGGTCAGCAAGGGCGGCAAGACGTTCACCCGCGTCCTCAACGAGGACCGCACCTTCACCAGGCCGAATCCGGGCCCGGACGGCGAGACCGAGCTGACCCTGCCGGGGCGCAGCCTGCTGTTCGTGCGCAACGTGGGCCACCTGATGACCAACGACGCCATCACCGACGCTGACGGCAACGAGGTGCCCGAGGGCATCCAGGACGCACTGTTCACGGGCCTGATCGCGATGCACGGCCTCAAGGCCGGTGACGACAACGGCCCGCTGCTCAACAGCCGCACCGGTTCGGTCTACATCGTCAAGCCCAAGATGCACGGCCCCGCGGAGGTCGCGTTCACCGGTGAGCTGTTCAGCCGGGTGGAGGACGTGCTCGGCCTCCCGCAGGCCACGCTGAAGGTCGGCATCATGGACGAGGAACGCCGCACCACGCTGAACCTCAAGGCCTGCATCAAGGCCGCTGCCGATCGCGTCGTGTTCATCAACACCGGCTTCCTGGACCGCACCGGCGACGAGATCCACACCTCGATGGAGGCGGGTCCGATGATTCGCAAGGGCGCCATGAAGAGCCAGCCCTGGATCAAGGCCTACGAGGACGCCAACGTCGACATCGGGCTGGCGGCGGGCCTGTCCGGCAGGGCGCAGATCGGCAAGGGCATGTGGGCCATGACCGAGTTGATGGCCGACATGGTCGAGCAGAAGATCGGCCAGCCCAAGGCGGGCGCCACCACGGCGTGGGTGCCATCGCCGACGGGTGCCACGCTGCACGCGATGCACTATCACGAGGTGGACGTCTTCGCCGTGCAGAAGGACCTGGAGGGCAAGAAGCGAACCACCATCGACGAACTGCTGACGATCCCGCTGGCCAAGGAGCTTGCGTGGGCGCCGGAGGAGATTCGCGAGGAGGTCGACAACAACTGCCAGTCCATCCTCGGCTACGTGGTGCGGTGGATCGATGCCGGCGTCGGCTGCTCGAAGGTGCCCGACATTCACAACGTCGCGCTGATGGAAGATCGCGCCACGCTGCGCATCTCCAGTCAGCTGCTGGCCAACTGGTTGCACCACGGCGTCATCACCGAAGAGGACGTCAAGGCGAGCCTGCGGCGGATGGCCGCCGTGGTCGACCAGCAGAATGCCAAGGACCCGGATTACCTACCGATGGCACCCGATCCGGAGGCCAGCATCGCGTTCGAGGCGGCCCAGGAGCTGATCTTGTCGGGGGCCGCGCAGCCCAACGGCTACACCGAGCCGATCCTGCATCGCCGTCGCCGGGAGTTCAAAGCTCGCCACGCCAATCAGTGACTAGCTTGCGGCGGGCCGAGGTGACCAGCACACGCAACGAGTACAGGGGTTAGCGATGGGCAGGCACAGCATTCCCGATCCCGACGATTCCGGGACTCCCGAAGCCGACGGTGGGCAATCGGGCCAAGACCGTTCTGGCGGGTTCTTCGCCGAGCCCGACTATTACGACGACGGTGACTACGACTCCGCCGACGGCGACTACGACTCCGCCGACGGCACCTACGAAGACGACGGCACCTACGAGGACGCCGACTACGACGCGGAGGTGGGCACCCCCACCTACGGAGACGGCAAGCACGGCGACGCCCGGCGCGGCGGCACCGAGGATTGGCGCTCCGGCGAGGGTGACGACTTCGGGTATCTCACCGGGGAGGACGCCGCGACGCACGCGTTCGCCACGGCGACGCCGCCGCCAGGCAACCGTCGCGACTGGGAGAGCAGCGAGTGGACCGGAAGCCACCGCGCGGTCCAGCCGAAGAGGCGCGGCCTCAGCGTCAGCGTGATCGTCGCGCTGGTCAGCGTCGTCGTCGTGGTTGCCGCCGTCATTCTGTGGCGTTTCTTCGGCGACGCGCTGTCCAGCCGCCGCGAGGCCGCCGCGGCGCGCTGCGTGGCGGGCGAGGTGGCCGTCGCGGTGCTCGCCGACCCGTCGATCGCCGACCAACTCACGCCGCTGGCGGAGAAGTACAACGAGTCCGCGGCGCCGGTGGGCGACAAGTGCGTCAAGATCGGGATCAAGGCGGCCGACTCTGATCAGGTGGTCAACGGCTTCGAGGGGCAGTGGCCCGGCGACCTCGGCGAGCGACCGGCGTTGTGGATTCCCGGCAGCTCGATTTCCGAGGCCCGGCTCGAGGCGGTCGCAGGCGCCGAGTCGGTCAGTGACAGCCGATCCCTGGTCACCTCGCCCGTGATGCTCGCGGTACGACCTCAGTTGAAGAATGCGCTGGCGCAACAGAGTTGGGCCACACTGCCCGGGCTGCAGAGCAATCCAACCTCCCTGGAGGGGTTGAACCTGCCAGGCTGGGGGTCCCTGCGGTTGGCGCTCCCGCTGGCCGACGACAGCGACGCCACGTACGTGGCCGCCGAAGCCGTGGCGTCGGCCGCGGCACCTCGGGGCGCGCCGGTCACCTCGGGCGCAGGCGCCATCTCGACGCTGATGGCGGGCCAGCCGAAGCTCGCCGACGACAAGGCGTCGACGGCGATGGACGCACTGACCGGCGGTCGGAATCCGGCCGACGGCCAGGTGCACGCCGTGGTCACCACCGAACAGCAGATCTACCAGGCGGGGGCAGCGCGGCCGAACGCCAAGGACCAGCTGGCGTCGTGGCGACCGCCGGGGCCGACCGCGGTTGCGGACTACCCGACGGTGCTGCTCGCCGGCCAGTGGCTCAGCCAGGAACAGATCAGCGCGGCAAGTGAATTCGCGCGTTTCCTGCGCAAGCCGGAGTCCCTGACCGAACTGGCGAAGGCAGGTTTCCGGTACGAAGGTGCCACTTTGCCGCAGAGCGACGTCACCGACTTCGGTCCCCTCCCCGGGCCGCTGTCGGTCGGTGACAACGCGATGCGCGCCACACTGGCCAACCTCGTCAGCGCGCCCGCCCAGAGCCCCGCCGTCACGATCCTGCTCGACCAGTCGATGACCGTCGACGAGGGCGGCAAGTCGCGGATGGCCAACGTCGCCGCGGCCCTGACCGCCAGGCTGCAGGCGCTGCCACCCAATTCGGCGGTCGGACTGTGGACGTTCGACGGCGTGGCAGGCCGCTCCGAGGTCGCAATGGGTCCGCTCGACGAACCCGTCAACGGCCAACCCCGCGAGACGGTGCTGACGAACAACCTCAACGGCCAGACCGCGTCGGACGGTGGCGCGGTGTCGTTCACCACGCTTCGACTGATGTACCCGGAGGCGGTCTCGAACTTCCGCGAGGGCCAACCGAACTCGGTCCTGGTGCTCACCTCGGGTCCGCATACCGACCAGTCCCTCGACGGGCCGGGATTGCAGGACTTCATCCGGACGAACTTCAGCCAGGCCCGGCCCGTCGCGGTCAACGTGATCGACTTCGGTGCCGACCCAGACCGTGGCACCTGGGAGGCGGTCGCCCAGGCGACCGGTGGTGAGTACCAGAACCTCAACAGCTCGGCGGGCCCTGAGCTCGCCACGGCACTGACGACGGCGCTCAGCTAGGCGAAGGCCCGCCCGGCTAGGCGAAGGCCTCCACCGGCGGGCAGGAGCAGACCAGATTGCGGTCACCGTAGGCACTGTCGATGCGGCGCACCGGCGGCCACACCTTGGGCCGGAAGCCCTTGCCGAGCGGGTACGCGGCCTGCTCCCTGCTGTACGGGTGATCCCAGTCAGCGACCAGCAGGCACTCGGCGGTGTGCGGCGCCCCGCGCAGGGGGTTGTCGTCGACGGGCCAGGCCCCGGAACCCACCTGGTCGATCTCGGCGCGAATGGCGATCATCGCCTCGCAGAACGCGTCGACCTCGGCCAGGCTCTCGCTCTCGGTGGGCTCGACCATCAGGGTGCCCGCAACGGGGAAGCTCATCGTCGGGGCGTGGAAGCCGTAGTCCGCCAAGCGCTTCGCCACGTCGTCGACCGTGACGCCGGTCTTCTTGGTGATGCCGCGCAGGTCGAGGATGCACTCGTGGGCGACCATGCCGTTCTCGCCGGTGTAGAGCACCGGGTAGTACTCGTCCAGACGGCGTGCGACGTAGTTGGCCGACGCGATCGCGGTGAGCGTCGCGGCGCGCAGCCCTGGTGCACCCATCATTCGGATGTAGGCCCACGTGATCGGCAGGATCGACGCCGAGCCGTACGGCGCCGCCGACACGGTGTACTCGTCGCCCAGTTCATCGGCCAGCGGATGCCCTGGCAGGAACGGCGCGAGGTGACTACGCACCGCGACGGGGCCGACACCGGGTCCGCCACCACCGTGGGGGATGCAGAACGTCTTGTGCAGATTGAGGTGGCTGACGTCGCCGCCGAAACGGCCCGGCCGGGCCAGGCCCACCAACGCGTTGAGGTTGGCGCCGTCGACGTACACCTGGCCACCGACGTCGTGCACGGCTGCGCAGATCTCGGCGATGTCGTGCTCGAACACGCCGTGCGTGGACGGGTACGTGATCATCAAGGCCGCCACGTTCTCCGCGTGCTCGGCGATCTTGGCGCGGAGGTCGTCGAGGTCGACGTCACCGTTCTCGCGGCACGCGACCACCACGACGCGCATGCCCGCCAGCGCGGCCGAGGCCGCATTGGTGCCGTGCGCGCTGGACGGGATGAGGCAGATGTTGCGCTGCTCGTCGTCCCTGCTGAGGTGGTAGGCCTGGATCGCGAGCAGACCCGCGTACTCCCCTTGCGAGCCAGCGTTGGGCTGCAACGACACCTCGTCGTACCCGGTCAGTTGAGTGAGCCAGGTCTGCAGGTCGGCGATGAGCTTGCGCAGTCCCGGCGTGTCGGAGGCCGGGGCGAACGGATGCTGGCGAGCGAACTCGGGCCACGTGATGGGTTCCATCTCGGCAGCCGCGTTGAGCTTCATCGTGCACGACCCCAGCGGAATCATGCTGCGGTCCAACGCGATGTCCTTGTCGGCCAGCGATCGCAGGTACCGCATCATCTCGGTCTCGGTGCGATACCGCGTGAACGCCGGATGGGTGAGGAACGTCGACGTGCGGGTCTCGATGCTTGGACCGGGCCAGTGGTGGCCACCGCGGGTCGCGCCGAACGCGGCGAGCACCTCTTCGACGTGGGTGGCATTGGTGGCCTCGTCGCACGACACCGAGACGTGGTCGTCGTCGACGAGCCACACGTTGATGCCACGCGCCTTGGCTGCCGCGCGGATCTCCTCGGCACGCCCCGGCACCCGGGCCAGCACGGTGTCGAAGAACACGTCGTGCACCACCTCCACACCAGCCGCATCCAGCCCGGTCGCGAGGGCGACGGCGTTGCCGTGGACGCGATGCGCGATCGCGGTCAATCCGTCGGCGCCGTGATAGCTGGCGTACATCGCCGCCATCACGGCGAGCAGAACCTGGGCGGTGCAGATGTTGCTGGTGGCCTTGTCACGGCGGATGTGCTGTTCGCGCGTCTGCAGCGCCAGCCGGTAGGCCGCTGCGCCGTCGGAGTCCACCGAGACGCCGACCAGTCGGCCGGGCAGCTGGCGGGCTTGTTTGGCGTGCACGGCCAGATAACCGGCGTGCGGACCGCCGAATCCCATTGGCACACCGAATCGTTGAGTGGTACCAAAGGCGACGTCCGCGCCGATCTCTCCCGGCGGGGTGATCAACGTGAGGGACAGCAGGTCGGCACCGATGGCCACCAGCGCGCCGCGCTCGTGAGCCTGGTCGACCAGTCGACTCCAATCATTGACGCGTCCGCTGGCACCGGGAAGTTGGACGATGACACCGAAGACGTCGCCCTCGGGCAGCCCGTCGCGAAGGTCGGCGGTGACGATGTCGATCCCAAGGGGGGCGGCGCGGGTGGCCAGAATGGCGGCGGTCTGCGGGTAGACGTCACGGTCGACGACGAGCGTGCGCGCCGAACCCTTGACGGCACGGTGCATCAACGTCATCGCCTCCGCGGCGGCGGTGCCCTCGTCCAGCATCGATGCGTTGGCCACCTCGAGGGCGGTGAGGTCCTCGACCATGGTCTGGAAGTTCAGCAGCGCTTCGAGCCTGCCCTGGCTGATCTCCGGCTGGTACGGCGTGTAGGCGGTGTACCAAGCCGGGTTCTCCAGGACGTTGCGCCGCAATACCGGCGGGGTGAGCGTGTCGAAGTAGCCCTGTCCGATCATCGACACGGCGACGGTGTTGGCGTCGGCCATCGCCCGTAGCTCGGCCAGCGACTGCTCCTCGGTCGCAGGCGGCGCCAGCCGCTCGAGTCCGGGTGCCAGGCCCTCTGCCGTCAGCGCGTCGAGAATGCCGACGGGTAGCGCCTTTTCGGCCAGTTCCCCGAGGGTGTCGACGCCGATGACGCCCAACATGGTGTCGATGGCATCGGCGTCGGGGCCGATGTGGCGGTCGGCGAATCGGAATTGGTGATGTTCGTGGCTGTGCTGAGGGCGGGCACCGGACAAGTGAGGGCCTCTTTCGGGTGCAGCGGCCCTCCCCCTCTGTCGTCGGTGCCTGAGAGATTCGGCGCGTCCGGAGATCGGAACGGCCTTTCCCCATGGGCGGGTGAGTACGGAGACCCACCACTTTCCAGAGGCATCGTGGCCCGGCGCGGTCCTGGGTGCCTGAGAGGTTGACGGAGAGGTGTTGCTCCTTCGGCGTCCATGGCTGGCGGCCACGGAGCTCTCCCGCGCAGGGGCGATGCGGACCAAAGTCTACCGGAGGCGGCTGGAGTACGACGATCGGAGCGAAGCGACCCGGTAATCGGGCAGCCCATCGAGCTGGGTCTGGTCAGCCGATCTTGCGGTCGCGGTGCTTGCGTCGCGACGCGAGCTCGTCCTCCGGGGTGGGGATCGACTCGCCACCGTCGGCGCGCTCACCGGGGAAGTCGGCGATGGCGCCGGTCAGCTCCCGCATGGCGCCGGACACCGCGATGCCGAAGACGCCCTGGCCGCCCTGCAGCAGGTCGACGACCTCTTCGGCGGAGGTGCACTCGTAGACGGTGGTGCCGTCGGAGAAGAGTGTGATGTTCGCGAGGTCCTTGACGCCGCGTTGGCGCAGGTGGTCGACCGCGACGCGGATGTTGTGCAGCGAGATGCCGGTGTCCAGAAGCCTTTTGACGATCTTGAGGACCAGGATGTCCTTGAACGAGTACAGGCGTTGGCTACCCGAGCCCGCCGCCCCGCGAATGGAGGGGACCACCAGTGAGGTGCGCGCCCAGTAGTCGAGCTGCCGGTACGTGATGCCCGCGATCTGGCAGGCGCTGGGTCCTCGGTAGCCGACCAGTTCGTCGGGTACCGAGTCGTCGGGGAACAGCCCGGCCTGCACGGGTTCGTGGGGAACGGCTGGGACGCTCCGCTCCGGCGTGTCGCTGGAGGTGAGATCCAACTGCTCCTGACGTGGCGTGTCGCCCACTACCCATCCTCTCGCCGATCGAACACCGAACCGCGTCCCTTGACGTCGTTGACGCCTCGACACGTTTGCTCCGAGCTCGAGTATGTCGAGCATACGCTCCCTGACGGGCGCTCACTGCCCTCGTCGCCATCAAAGTATGGCTGCCCTCGGCACGTATTCCCGAAACCCGCCGCGCGTGTCGACGCCGTGAGATGGATCCGTGACTATCGATGCGTTTGGCGGCCGGCCGTGGGGGTTAGGTGGCCTTGAAGTCGTCGGGAGACACGCTGTCGAGGAACTCCTTGAACTTCTCGACCTCGTCCTCGCGGACGGCGCCGGAGGTCTCCTCGTCACCCTCGTCGGGGATCAGCAGCCCCGCTTCGGCAAGCACCGATTCCTCGACGTAGATGGGCACGCCCACCCGCATGGCGATCGCGACGGAGTCGGACGGCCGTGCCGAGACCTTGATGTCGCGGTCGAACACCAGGTCGGCGTAGAAGGTGCCTTCCTGCAGATCGACGATGCGGACCTCCTTGAGCGAATGCCCAAGAGCCGTAATCAGATCGCGAATCAGGTCGTGGGTGAGCGGCCGCACCGGTTCCACCCCTTGCTGCTCGAGGGTGATTGCGGCGGCCTCGGTCTGCCCGATCCAGATCGGGAGGTAGCGGTCACCGTTCGACTCGCGAAGGAGCAGAACCGGTTGATTCTGAGGCTGCTCCACGCGAATGCCGACCACACGAACTTCGCCCATCTGTGTCTGCCCTCCGCGCCCAAAAAGCCGTCGTGCCGAGTCTAATCCTCACTGATCGAGAACGTCGCGCACAGCGGACTTGATCAACGAGGTGTGCAATGTAATCGCCAGCGCCGCGACTTCGCGCGCCAGGTCATCGGCGCGGTCGCGCGCACCCGCCTTCACGACGGGACCGGCGATCTGCGCGATCAGATCTGACTGCCGGTCGGCCGCCGATCGGAAGGCGCGCAGATGGCGCGGCTCCACGCCGTAGTCGGCCAGCGCCCGCGCGCACTGCGCGGTGACGACCGAGTGCTCGTCGAAGAAGCCCGCGGGACCCGATTTGATGACACCGGCCTTGACGAGCGCCGACAGCAGCTCCTCGTCGACACCGGAACGGGCGAGCAGGTCCTCCCTGCTCAGCCGGACCTGCGCGGGCGCAACGGCGGCGGCATCCTCGACGCCAGGCGCCTGCACCAATCGCGGTACGCCGTAGGCGGATCCGGTCGAGGGAAGCGCGCCGTCGGGTTGCGCGTCGAGTTGCGCCTTGATGACCTTCAGCGGCAGGTACTGATCACGCTGTGCGGTCAGGATGAACCGCAGGCGGGCGCAGTCGTATGCGGTGAAGCGCCGGTACCCCGACCCCGAGCGCTGTGGCGTGACGAGTCCTTCGGCTTCCAGGAACCGAATCTTGGAGATCGTCACGTCCGGAAAGTCGGGTCGCAGCGCGTCGAGGACCGCTCCGATCGACATCCCGGCGAGCGCTGGGGTGTCGGGGGCCGTCATTGGCTAGCCTGCGCCGCCGTCGTCGCCCTTGGGACCGGTGAGGAAGACCAACCGGAATTTGCCGATCTGCACCTCGTCACCGTTGGCCAGCACCGCAGAGTCGACCGGTTCCCGGTTGACGTAGGTGCCGTTGAGGCTGCCGACGTCGACCACCTGGAACTCGGAGGTCTCCAGCCGGAACTCGGCGTGCCGACGACTCACGGTGACGTCGTCGAGGACGATGTCGCTGTCTGGATGCCGGCCTGCCGAGGTGCGGGCCTGGTCGAGCAGGAAGCGCGACCCTGCGTTGGGCCCCCGCTTGACGACCAGCAGCGCCGAACCGGCGGGGAGCCCCTCGACCCCCGATACGGCGCTGTCGCCGCTGGGCGTGGGTGGGGCGTCCAATTCGTTGAGGAAGTCGGACCGGAAGACCGAGGTGGTCTCCACTGACACTTCTTCTGACTGATCAGCTCCCGAACTGGTGTCGTTCTCCGTCACCCGGTGCTCCTCACTGGCTGATGTGGCGATGGTTGGCAGACGCGCCGGCTCTTGTTTGCGACCATCAAGAGTGACGCCGGCCGTCGTGCATCTCGTAACGACCGTACCGCGCGGTGATGTTCGATGTGTTCACCCCCGCCGGATTTCTCATTCGTCGAGGCTGGCCTCGTAGCTGTCGGCGTCGAGCAGACCGTCGAGCGCCTCGGCCAGCGACGCCGCGTCCAGCTGCAGCTCGATGAGCCAGCCCGCACCGTACGGGTCGGAGTTGACCAGTTCGGGCGAGTCCGGCACTTCGCCGTTGACGGCAACGACTTTCGCCGTGATCGGGGCGAAGAGGTCAGAGGTCGACTTGGTGGATTCGACGGTGCCGAACTCACCTCCCGCGGTGACGTCGGCCCCGACCTCGGGGAGCTCGACGTAGACCACGTCACCGAGAGCTGCCTGGGCGTAGTCGGTGATGCCGACGCGCACGGTGTCGTCGCCGGTCTTCCGCACCCACTCGTGGTCGTCGGTGTAGTACAGCTCGGACGGGATCTCGCTCACTGGGCTCCTTCTTCTTGGGCTCGGCGGTGCTCCGGGCGGGTGCGCGGTGTCGTGCTCACTTGACGGGCTGAGCGTATTGGCGTGGTTTCGGTTGCCGCAAGGCGGTGACGTCGATCGCGTCGGCCTGTTGCACCGTCATTGTCCCGCCTACGCGTTCGACGCTGTCCATGGCCCCGCCGGGAATGTTCATCGCAGCCGACAACGTGGCCGGATCGCCAATGGCGAGAACGGAATAGGGCGGGTTCATGGTGACGCCGTCCAGAACGAGGGCACCAGGGGTTCCAACCACCCAGCTGTCCACGCCGATCCTGACCTCCTGCCCGCCGGATACATTCCCCGGGTCGCTCCGCTCCTGCCCGCCGGACCCACTGATCTGCATCGCCTCAGCGCCAGCGGCACGCAGTTCGTTGACGACGTCGAGCATCGTCTCGGGCGACACGCCGGGAGCGGTGTCGCCGATGGTGATCGTCACACCGGGTCCGGTGGCCGCGACGGTGCCGATCTGGATCGACAGCGCCGCCAGTCGCGCCTGGGCGTTCTCGATCGCGGCCTGGTCGTCACTGCCGGACGCGTGCAGCGCGGCCAGTGTCCTCTGGAGATCGGCGACCTCCGTGTTGAGAGCGGCCTCGCGCTGTTGCAGGGAGTCGAGCAGGACGAGCAGGTCGGCCGGGCGGGCAGTCTCCAGCGAATCGCCCGATTCGGTTTGGCGCGCCTGGGTGACGATTGCCACTCCCAGCAGCAGGCACAGCACCACCCCGAGCGCCCCGAAGGCGAGCTGGGATCTGCCGCGGCGCGCGACGCCGCCGGGCGTGTCGGGCGCTCGTTCGTGGCGGCCGTGAGTCGCGGTGGGTTCGGGCTCGGCGCCGGGACTCGCTTCCGGGTGCTCCGGGTCGTCTGGGGCGGGTTCGGTCACGTCAGGCGCCGAACAGTCTGCGTCGCAGGGCGGCGGCGTTGCCGAAGATCCTGATGCCGAGGACGACGATGATCGCGGTGGACAACTGCGTGCCGACGCCCAGTTGGTCGCCGAGGTAGACGATGAGTGCGGCGACGAGGACGTTGAACACGAACGAGATGACGAACACCTTCGAGTCGAAGATGCGCTCGAGGTAGGCCCGCAGGCCGCCGAACACCGCGTCGAGCGCGGCGACGACGGCGATGGGGAGGTAGGGCTGCACCACCTCCGGGACGCTGGGGTGGAACACCAGACCGAGCACGATGCCGATGACGAGTGCGACTATTCCGATCACTGTGCTGGGCTCCTCGCGAAGTTGACGTCCCGAACGGTGCTCGCGGGCAAGGTCAGTTCGTCGGATTCCGTGACGGTCACGCCGACGCCGTAGGACGTTTCCAACAGCCGCAGGCGAGCGAGCGCCGGGCTCCGCTCGAACACGTCGTGCATTCCCTTGGGCGGGCCGACCGCGAGAATCTCGTAGGGGCTGGCGATCGGCTGATTGTCGACCAGCATGCCGCCCCCCGCCTGCCGGATGGTGACATTGGGCCCGATCCGGACGTCACCCACCGAGATCGGCTCGGCGCCGCTGACCCAGAGCGAGTTGACCGCCAGCGGCAGGTCGCGGTCCAGGATGATCTGCCGGCTGCCTTCGAGCCGCTGTTTGGAGACGTCGCTCAAGTCGCGTGCGGTGTCGGGTTCGGTGACCACGACCGCCA
>NZ_JBEVLO010000311.1:0-54270 GCF_040509115.1 Mycobacterium sp.
GGGAAAACATGCCTTCCAAGCTCGAGACACTGCGGACCATCGATGAATCCGGCGCAGTCCTCATCGTCCGGCTACCCGACACCGATACCGCCGAGCGTGTCGCGCATGCGGCGGTCGAAGGCGGCTTTCGCGCTCTGGAGATCACGCTGTCCGTTCCTGGGGCGGTCGATCTCATCCGCCGACTGGCGCGGCAATACGACTCAGAGGGGGTCGCGGTGGGCGCGGGAACCGTACTGGACGGACACGCAGCCTATGAGTGCATCCGGGCCGGCGCCAGGTTCCTGGTCAGTCCGCAGCTCAACCGCGAGATGATCCGTGTCGCCAACCGGTACCAGGTGCCGACGATCAGCGGGGCGTTCACCCCGACGGAACTCCTGGAATCCGCCGAGGCGGGGGCAGACATACTCAAGCTGTTCCCGACCGAGGGGGCGGGTATTCCCTACGCCAAGGCGGTGCTCGCACCTTTCGCGCACCTGCCGATCATGCCTGCTGGTGGAGTCACCGTGGAGAACGTCGCGGAGTGGTTCGCAGCGGGCGTGGTGGGTGTCGGCGTCGGTAGCGCGGTCACCAAGGCATGGCAACCCGAGGGTGACTACGGCCGGGTGACCACGGCCGCCCGCGACTTCCTCGCCGCCGTACGGGACGCGCGCCGGTGAGCCCATCGACGCTGATCGCCGTCATAGGCACCGCCGGCTCCGGCAAGTCGACGGTAGCTCAGCGCCTCGCCGTCCAGCATGGGGCCGCCTACCTCGACAAGGACGCGATGAGCGCCCGCTTCGTCGAAGCTGCGTTGGTAGCGGCCGGCTACGATGCTGGCGACCGGGAGTCAAACCCCTTCTACCGCAAAGAGATACTGCCCCTCGAATACGACTCTCTGCTCGATGTCGCTGGCGACAACCTCCGCATCGGCCGATCGGTGGTCCTCGACGCGCCGTTCAGTCCGTACCTCGGTGACCCTGGCTTCATCCGCGCGTCCGCGCGCCGGTTCGACTGGCCGCCCGTCGATGTCGAAGTGGTCCGCGTTCGGGTATCGCCTGCAACGTTGCAGCACCGCCTGCGCGAGCGTGGCCTGGAACGGGATCGCTGGAAGCTGGCCCACTGGGACGAGTATTGGTCCGAGCACGGCGCGCGCCCGTGCTCGTGGACCGACGTGCGTCTTACCGAATTTTGGAACGACGCCGACGGGTCTGAGCCAGCGCCGAGAGCGACACCGCATCCGTACGCCAAAGACTCTGCGTCGGACTAATACTCGATCTCGGCGACCTCACGCACTTCCTCCGGGGTGGCCGTACCGAAGCCGAGAAATTCCAGGTTCGCCGGCACCTGCTCGAACAGCATGTCCACCCCCACCTGAGTCTCGCAGCCCCGCTCCCGAGCGGCCCGCAGAAACGGCGTCACGGCCGACTTCATCACGACCTCGCCGACGAAGGTAGTCGATGAGAGGAGGCTCGTGTCGATCGGCAGCGGATCGCCCTCGTTCATGCCAAGCGGGGTGGCATTCACGACGAGGTCGTAACCAGTCGGATCGGCTGACCCCGTGCGCACGGTCAGATCAGGATAATGCCCAGACAGCCGACCGCCCAGAGACTCGGCCGCACCACCCACCGCATCGACCAGGCCCATCCGCGTCACGCCCGCAGCCGCCAGTGACGCCGCTATCGCCGACCCGACTCCGCCGGCACCGATGATCAAGGCACTCGTCTCTGCAAGTTCACGACCCTTGCGGCGAACACCTCTGACGAAGCCCTCACCGTCGAACATCTCCGCGACGAGACTCCCGTCGTCGCGCTTGCGCATGACGTTGGCCGCGCCCGCGATTCGAGCCGTCGGGCTCACCTCGTCAGCGAGCTCGATCGCCATCATCTTGTGCGGCATCGTCACCAGCGCACCACGAATATTGTTGAGCTTGAACAATTCTGGGAGGAAGCTCGCGAAGTCGACGGCCCGCACACCCATCGGCACCACGACGGCGTCGATGCCGGCCTTCTCGAAGAAGGGGTTGTAGATCAACGGCGACTTGAACGTCTCCGTCGGAAACCCAAGGTGCGCAATCAACGAAGTCTTACCCGAGATCATGATGACTGCCAGTGAACTACGCGCTCGCGCGTGCCTCAACCCAATTGCTCAAGCGACGACGGCGTTCTGCGATGCGCTCGCGATTCTGCTCTGCGTCACGCTCGGCGGCAGCGGCTTCATCCCAGGCACGGCGCATGTCAGCGCCATGGAACTCCACGGTCTTTGCCATCACTCACCCCTTCCGGACGATGCCAGCATAGCTTCGCTCGCCGAGCAAACGCGTTAGGTTCTAGTTTCCCCGCCATCGAGTGGCCCTCGTGATGCGAGCGGGGTCAAATCCCATACACCGCCACCCACACCCTCGGCACAACGGGGGCTTTGAAAGCTCCGGAGAATCTCGACCTCAAGCCCCTGAACAGGGGCCTTGATGGTGGGCGCGGAGGGGATCGAACCCACGACCGCTGGTGTGTAAAACCAGAGCTCTACCACTGAGCTACACGCCCGTGCTGGGGCAGGTTACCTGGCGAGCACCCGAGACGGGAAATCCCGTCAACCGCGGTGGACCGCGGCGAGCGCCTCGGTCCACCGCTCGCTATCGCGCACCTGGCCGGGCGCCAGACACTCGGCGAACCTGATGACGCCCCCGCGGTCGACCACGAAGGTGCCGCGGTCGGCGAAGCCCGTGTCGGCGTTGAACACTCCGTAGGCGCGGGCCACCTCACCGTGCGGCCAGAAGTCGGACAGCACGGGGAACGTGAAGCCGCTTTGCGCGCTCCAGACCTTGTGCGTCGCAGGCGGTCCCACCGAGATGGTCAGCGTGTGCACGCCGGGGTTCACGTAGTCGGTCAGGTGATCCCTGACCTCGCCGAGCTCGCCTTCGCAGATCGCGGTGAAGGCAAGGGGAAAGAACACCACGAGCACGTCCTTGACCCCACGGAACGCACTCAGCGTGACGAGCCGACCATTCTGGTCCTTGAGCGTGAAGTCGGGCGCCGTGGCGCCAACGGCGAGCACGCTCGTCAGCGCCGTCCCGTCGGCCCCGACTTGGGTTGGACGAGCCTGCTCGCGATCCAGTCGCCGAGGTTCGCCGACGAGGTCTGCATCAGGCCCGCCGTCGGCGCCGACTCGGCGATGTCAGCCGGCCGGACGTGGCCCGGCTTTCCGGTCTTGGGTGTCACCACCCACACGACGCCGTCCTCGGCCAACGGGGTGATGGCGTCCATCAAGCGGTCGACCAGGTCGCCATCGTCGTCGCGCCACCACAGCAGGACGACGTCGATGACCTCATCTGCGTCCTCGTCGAGGAGCTCGCCACCGCTTGCGTCCTCGATGTCGAACCGGATGTCGTCGTCGGTGTCCTCGTCCCAGCCCAGCTCCTGGACGAGGTGATTCTTCTCGATGCCCAGTTTGCGGGCGTAGTTCGGCGAGTCCGCCGCAACCACCGTTCCCTCCTTCGGCCTGCCTATCTGCTTTGTCCTATCGTCGCATGCCGACGTGCGAGAACCCATGCCTGGCGCGCGCAATGGTCACTTTGCGGCGTCGCAGGCGTCCAAAGCGGCGTCCTTGGTGGCGTTCAAACGGTCGATCGCGACGTTCAGCTCATCGGAGCTCGCGTCGGTCGCCAGGACGTCCGCCAGCTGCTGTGCCGCGTCGACCCAGGCGTTGAGCGCGTCCGTCAACCCCGCGGACAGCGGATCGGAAAGACTGGCCTTAACCAGCACCGCACTGCGGTTCAGGGCGTCTTGAGCAGGGCCGACCGCACCGGCCTGGTCGGCGGAGTTCGCGTTGTAGGCGTCGACGTAGACGTTCACCGCCTGGATGGCGTCACCGCTGGTGGTGGCGAGCGCGTCGCAGGACGACTTGACGGCTTCTGCGGTAACCGTCTGTTGGCGCTCGGACTCCCTTGCGGCCGCACTGGCCCTGGACGACGACACCGACCGCTGGACGGACGTGCGGTACGCCGATGCGTCGCTGTCGTTGGACGTGGCCGAGCCGTCGGTGACGTTGCTGCAACCCACGATGATCATGGCAAGTGCAGCCAAGATGCCGGTTATCCGACCTGCCAGGCGTAGCCGCCCCGCGCCCCGCCACGTCCTCACAGCCTCAGACCGTACCGGCAGGTCCGGTGCGTCGCGCGTCCAATTTCGGCCGTTCGTGCAGTAGACCAACCCCGGTCGAAGTTGTGCGGCACGATAGGGGGACGATGAACCGGATGCTGGAACATAGACCGGCATCACGATTGACGGGGCCAAAAGCACCCGATTCCGCCTACCGAGGAGCGGCAGTTGACCACCGAGTTCGCGCGCCAGGACCTGGCCCAAAACTCAGGTAACACAGGCGAACCCGATCGGGTCCGGGTGATCCGCGACGGCGTCGCCTCCTACTTACCCGACATCGATCCCGACGAGACCACCGAGTGGCTGGAGTCCTTCGACGAGTTGTTGGAGCGTCAAGGTCCGGCCCGCGCCCGTTACCTGATGCTGCGGCTGCTGGAACGCTCCAGCGAACAGCGCGTGGCGATTCCAGCGCTGACGTCGACGGACTACGTGAACACCATTCCGACCGAACTGGAGCCGTGGTTCCCGGGCGACGAGGACGTCGAGCGGCGCTACCGCGCCTGGATCCGCTGGAACGCCGCCATCATGGTGCACCGCGCCCAGCGACCGGGAGTTGGTGTGGGCGGCCACATTTCGACGTACGCTTCATCGGCGGCACTGTATGAGGTCGGCTTCAACCACTTCTTCCGCGGCAAGGCGCACCCCGGCGGCGGCGACCAGATCTACATCCAGGGCCACGCCTCCCCCGGCATCTACGCGCGCGCCTTCCTCGAGGGCCGGCTAACTGCCGACAAGCTCGATGGGTTCCGCCAGGAGCACTCCCACCCGGGCGGCGGCCTTCCGTCCTACCCGCACCCGCGGCTGATGCCCGACTTCTGGGAGTTCCCGACGGTGTCGATGGGGCTCGGCCCCATGAACGCCATCTACCAGGCCCGGTTCAACCACTACCTGCATGACCGGGGCATCAAGGACACCTCAGATCAGCACGTCTGGGCGTTCCTCGGCGACGGCGAGATGGACGAACCCGAATCGCGCGGCCTCATCCAGGTCGCCGCCAACGAGGCGCTGGACAACCTGACGTTCGTCGTCAACTGCAACCTGCAGCGTCTCGACGGCCCGGTACGCGGCAACGGCAAGATCATCCAGGAGTTGGAGTCGTTCTTCCGCGGTGCCGGCTGGAACGTCATCAAGGTGGTCTGGGGCCGCGAGTGGGATGCGCTGCTGCACGCCGACCGCGACGGCGCCCTCGTCAACTTGATGAACACGACGCCCGACGGTGACTACCAGACCTACAAGGCCAACGACGGTGGCTACGTGCGTGACCACTTCTTCGGTCGCGATCCCCGCACCAAGGCTCTCGTCGATCCGATGACCGACCAGGAGATCTGGAACCTCAAGCGCGGCGGCCACGACTACCGCAAGGTGTACGCGGCGTACCGGGCGGCCATGGAGCACAAGGGCCAGCCGACGATCATCCTGGCCAAGACCATCAAGGGCTACACGCTCGGCCAGCACTTCGAGGGCCGCAACGCCACCCACCAGATGAAGAAGCTCGCGCTGGACGATCTCAAGGGCTTCCGCGACGCGACCCGCGTCCCGGTATCGGACGAGGAACTCGAGAAGGACCCGTACCTGCCGCCGTACTACCACCCGGGACCGGATGCTCCCGAGATCCGCTACATGCTCGACCGGCGCAGGACGCTCGGTGGCTTCCTGCCCGAGCGCCGCAACAAGGCCAAGGTCTTGAAGCTGCCAGGCCGCGACACCTACAAGTCGCTCAAGAAGGGGTCGGGGAAGCAGCCGGTCGCCACCACCATGGCGATCGTCCGGACGTTCAAGGAACTGTTGCGGGACAACGGAAAAGACGGGATCGGCAACCGAATAGTCCCGATCATCCCCGATGAGGCGCGCACGTTCGGCATGGACTCTTGGTTCCCGAGCCTGAAGATCTACAACCGCAACGGCCAGCTGTACACCGCCGTGGACGCCGAGTTGATGCTGGCGTACAAGGAGAGCGAGATCGGTCAGATCCTGCACGAGGGCATCAACGAGGCCGGGTCGACGGCGTCGTTCACCGCGGTGGGCACGTCGTACTCGACGCACAACGAGCCGATGATTCCGATCTACATCTTCTATTCGATGTTCGGGTTCCAACGCACCGGTGATGGCCTGTGGGCGGCGACGGATCAGATGGCCCGCGGCTTCGTTCTCGGCGCGACCGCCGGTCGCACCACGCTGACCGGCGAGGGTCTGCAGCACGCCGACGGTCACTCACTGCTGCTGGCCTCGACCAACCCCGCAGTGGTCGCCTACGACCCGGCGTTCGCCTACGAGATCGCCTACATCGTGGAGAGCGGGCTCGCCCGGATGTACGGGGAGGACCCCGAAAACGTCTTCTTCTACATCACCATCTACAACGAGCCCTACCCCCAGCCGCCGGAACCGGAGAACTTCGATCCCGAGGGACTGCTCAAGGGCATGTACCGGTACCGGGCGGCGAAGGACAAGCGGAACAACGTCGCGCAGATCCTCACCTCCGGGGTGGCGATGCCGGAGGCCCTCCGGGCGGCCGACATGCTGGCCGCCGATTGGGACGTCGCCGCGGACGTCTGGTCGGTGACCAGCTGGGGCGAGCTCAATCGCGATGGTCTGGCCGTTGAGAAGGAACTGCTGCGCCATCCCGACAAGCAGGCGGGTGTCCCCTACGTGACCAAGGCGTTGGAATCCACCGCGGGACCCGTGGTGGCCGTGTCGGACTGGATGCGGGCGGTGCCGGAGCAGATCCGCGCGTGGGTGCCCAACACCTACGTCACGCTCGGTGCCGATGGCTTCGGTTTCTCCGATACCCGTCCTGCCGCGAGGCGATACTTCAACACCGATGCCGAGTCCGTCGTGGTGGCGGTACTGGAGGCCCTGGCCCGCGACGGTGAGATCGATCCGTCGGTGGCGATTGCGGCGGCCAAGCAGTATCAGATCGACGACGTCCTGGCGGCGGGCGTGTCCTTCGCCGACACGGGAAGCGCCTAGCCGCGATTCCGGCCGCTTGGAGGAATCCACCAGAAAGTAGGCGTAGCTTTTAGGGGTGGCCGACAAACAGCCCGGGGCTAGCGCATCGACGGGGAAGCATCCGGATGCGGCGCCCTCGTCGCTCGAACTGCTCGGCGTGCCGGAGTCACTGCTCCGGCGCGTCAAGCAGTACTCGGGCCGGCTCGCGACCGAAGCCGTCCACGTGATGGGCGACAGGCTGCCGTTCTTCGCCGAGTTGGAGGCCTCCCAGCGCGCGAGCGTCCAGCTCGTCGTCCAGACCGCGTTGGTGAACTTCGCCGAGTGGATGCGCGATCCGCGTGGCGACGTGGGGTACACGGCCGAGGCCTTCGCCCTCGTCCCGCAGGAACTGACCCGTCGGATCGCGCTGCGGCAGACCGTCGACATGGTCCGCGTCACGATGGAGCACTTCGAGGAGGTCGTGCCGCAGCTGGCCCGCAACGAGGATCAGAAGACCGCGCTCACCGTCGGCATCCTGCGGTACAGCCGCAATCTCGCATTCGCGGCGGCCTCGGGATACGCCGACGCCGCAGAGGCGCGCGGCGCCTGGGACACCAGGATGGAGGCCAACGTCGTCGACGCGGTGGTTCGCGGCGACATCGGGCCAGAGTTGCAGTCGCAGGCGGCGGCGTTGAATTGGGACGCCACCGCGCCCGCGACGGTGATCGTGGGGTTGCCGCGCCCCGATCGCATCGACTTCGCCAGTGAGGACGTCCACGAGATTGCGACCCGCAGCGGGCGGGCCGCCCTGTCCGACGTCCACGGCACGTGGCTGGTGGCAATCGTGTCGGGCCCCCTGTCCCCCACGGATCGCACCCTCGGGGAACTGCTGGTGGTGTTCGCCGACGGACCTGTCGTCATTGGGCCGACCGCGCCAACGCTCAGTGCCGCCCACCACAGCGCCACCGAGGCGATCGCGGGGATGAATGCCGTCGCGGGCTGGACCGGCGCCCCGCGGCCCGTGGCGGCCCGCGAGTTGCTTCCCGAGCGCGCGTTGCTGGGAGATGCGACGGCAATCGCAGCCCTGGACACCGAGGTGATGCGGCCGCTGGCCGACGCGGGCCCTGCGCTCACCGAGACCCTTGACGCGTATCTGGATTCCGGAGGCGCCATCGAGGCCTGTGCGCGAGCCTTGTTCGTTCATCCAAACACCGTTCGGTACCGCCTGAAACGCATCGGGGACTTCACGGGTCGTGACCCCACGACGCCGCGCGACGCGTACGTGCTGCGCGTCGCAGCAACGGTTGGTCGCTTGCATCGACAGGCCACGCTCGCCAACACGGCAAATGCGGGAGTGACCCACATTGCACCCCAGAGCGTGGTCTGGCCGGGCATCTCGCCGGGATCAGTAGGTCGCGGCGAGATCTCGATGTAGTCCCATCACATGCCGTTTTAGAGGTTCCCCACAAAAACATAAGACCAGGTTCATAATCTCTTACACCACGCAAAACCGTCTTCACAGTGTTCTCTTAATTCGTGCCTCAAACACCCGTGCTTGCGCTGCTTGCTCCCGGACAGGGATCGCAGACTCCCGGCATGCTCTCGCCGTGGCTGGAACTGCCCGGCGCCGACGAGAGAATCGCCGCCTGGTCCGAGTCCATCGGGCTGGATCTCGCCACGCTGGGCACCACGGCGACCGCTGACGAGATCACCGACACGTCGGTGACCCAGCCGCTGGTCGTGGCTGCGACGCTGCTGGCCTTCGAGGAACTCACCAGGCGCGGCCTGCTCGCCGGACGCCCCGCCGAGACGACGATCGTCGCGGGCCACTCCGTCGGCGAGATCGCCGCCTACGCCATCGCGGGTTTGCTGTCCGCTGACGACGCGGTGTCCCTGGCCGCAACGCGAGGCTCCGAGATGGCCACGGCCTGCGCTGCCGAGCCCACTGGGATGGCCGCCGTGCTGGGCGGTGACGAGGCCGAGGTCCTGGCCCGCCTCGAAGCTCTCGATCTGGTGCCCGCCAACCGCAATGCGGCAGGGCAGATCGTCGCCGCAGGCGCCCTGTCCGCCCTCGACAAGCTGGTCGAAGATCCGCCCGCGAAGGCACGGGTCCGCAAGCTCGCGACCGCGGGCGCCTTCCACACGCACTTCATGGGATCGGCGCTGGACGGCTATTCCGCGGCAGCCGAGGCCGTCGCGGCCGGCGAACCGACCGCCACGCTGCTGTCCAACGCCGACGGCCAGCCCGTCGCCTCCGCCCCCGACGCGATGACCAAGCTCGTCGCACAGCTGACCCGACCGGTGCGCTGGGATCTGTGCACTGAGACCATGCGCGCGCGCGGCGTCACCGCCATCGTCGAGTTCCCGCCGGCAGGCACGCTGGTTGGCATCGCGAAACGAGAACTTCGGGGTGTACCGACGTACGCCGTCAAGACCCCCGCAGACCTGGACGGGCTCGCCGAGCTCTAGCCAGAGAAGTCCATGCCGACCCTCCATCAGGGAGCGTCGGTGCCCGAAGAAACACACCGAAAATAGAAGGAGCCAACGTGGCTGCCACGCAGGAAGAAATCATCGCCGGTCTCGCCGAGATCATCGAAGAGGTCACGGGCATCGAGCCGTCCGAGGTCACCCCGGAGAAGTCGTTCGTCGACGACCTGGACATCGACTCGCTGTCGATGGTGGAAATCGCGGTGCAGACCGAGGACAAGTACGGCGTGAAGATCCCCGACGAGGACCTCGCCGGGTTGCGCACCGTCGGCGACGTCGTCGCCTACATCCAGAAGCTTGAGGAAGAGAACCCCGAGGCTGCCGCTGCACTGCGCGATAAGTTCGCACAGTGACCCGCCCTTCCACTGCTAACGGCGGTTTCCCCAACGTCGTCGTGACCGCCGTCACGGCGACCACGTCGATCGCATCGGACATCGAGAGCACGTGGAAGGGACTGCTGGCAGGAGAAAGCGGTATCCGCGTCCTCGAAGACGACTTCGTCGCCAAGTGGGACCTTCAGGTCAAGATCGGCGGGCACCTCAAGGAGCCCCTCGATCCCCTGATGTCCCGGCTCGAGATGCGACGCATGTCCTATGTCCAGCGGATGTCGAAGTACCTCAGCAAGCAGCTGTGGGACTCGGCTGGTAACCCGGAGGTCGATCCCGATCGTTTCTCGGTCGTGGTCGGCACTGGGCTGGGTGGCGGCGAGAAGATCGTCGAGAGCTACGACGCGATGAACGAGGGTGGCCCCCGCAAGGTGTCACCGCTGGCCGTTCAGATGATCATGCCGAACGGCGCCGCCGCGGTCGTCGGGCTGGAGCTCGGTGCCCGCGCCGGCGTCATCACCCCGGTGTCGGCTTGTTCCTCGGGTTCCGAGGCCATCGCTCACGCGTGGCGCCAGCTCGTCATGGGCGATGCCGACATCGCCGTCTGCGGTGGTGTCGAAGGTGGCATCGAGGCGCTGCCCATCGCGGCGTTCTCGATGATGCGGGCGATGTCCACCCGCAACGACGATCCCGAGGGTGCGTCGCGGCCTTTCGACAAGAACCGCGACGGATTCGTCTTCGGCGAGGCCGGAGCGCTCATGATCATCGAGACCGAGGAGCACGCCAAGGCACGCGGCGCCAAGCCGTTGGCCAGGCTGCTGGGCGCAGGCATCTCCTCAGACGCCTTCCACATGGTGGCACCCGCCGCCGACGGCAAGCGGGCGGGCTTCGCGATGAAGCGGGCCATGGAGACCGCGGGCCTGGACCCCAAGGACATCCAGCACGTCAACGCGCACGCCACGTCCACGTCCATCGGTGACGTCGCCGAGGCCAATGCCATCCGGGTTGCCGGTGTGGAACACGCCGCGGTGTACGCCCCGAAGTCCGCGCTGGGCCACTCCATCGGTGCCGTCGGCGCCCTGGAGTCGATCCTGACGGTGTTGTCGCTGCGCGATGGCGTGATCCCGCCGACGCTCAACTACGAGACACCCGACCCCGAGATCGATCTCGATGTCGTCGCGGGTGAGCCTCGATACGGCGACTACCAGTACGCCATCAACAACTCGTTCGGTTTCGGTGGACACAATGTCGCCCTAGCCTTCGGGCGCTACTGAACAACCGATCCGTACAACTGATCCGCGCTGAGAGGAAGGTCTGTCCCGCTTGACTCGCTCGTCTCGCCCGACTCGCTCGACTCTCTCGTCGGCGGGGAACGGTCTCCCCAACGTCGTCGTCACCGGCTACGCCATGACGACGGCCTTGGCGACCGATGCGGACGGGACGTGGAAGCGGCTACTCGACGGTGAGAGCGGCATCCGCACGTTGGATGACTACTTCGTCGACCTGTACGACCTCCCGGTCCGCATCGGTGGCCATCTCCTGGAGGACTTCGAGAGCGAACTGACTCCGGACGAACGGGGTCGACTTTCCTACCTCCAGAAGATGTCCACCGTCATCGGACGGCGGGCGTGGGAGCATGCGGGCTCGCCCGACGTGGACACCAGGCGTCTGATGGTGTCGATCGGTACCGGCATCGGCAGCATCGAGGAACTGCTGTACGCCTTCGACGGCGTTCGGGAGAAGGGCGTCGGTGCCGTTCATCCGCTCGTCGTGCAGAAGTACGTGCCCACCGCCGCTGCCGCGGCGGTGGCGCTCGAACGCGGCGCCAAGGCAGGTGTGGTGACACCGGTCTCGGCGTGCGCGTCCGGCAGCGAGGCCATCGCCCACGCCTGGCGCAGCATCGTTCTCGGTGAGGCCGACGTCGCCATCTGTGGCGGCGTCGAGACCAGGATCGAGGCGGTGCCGATCGCGGGGTTCGCACAGATGCGAATCGTGTTGTCCACCAGCAACGACGACCCGGCAGGCGCCTGCAAACCGTTCGACAAGGATCGCAACGGCTTCGTGTTCGGCGAAGGTGCCGGGCTCATGGTCATCGAGACCGAGGAGCACGCGAAGGCGCGCGGCGCCAATGTCATCGCCAGGCTGATGGGCGCCGGAGTCACCTCGGACGGCTTCCACATCGTCGCGCCCGACGCGACCGGCACCCACGCGGGTCGCGCGATGACCAGGGCGATCCAGCTCGCGGGACTGACGCCGGGTGACATCGATCACGTCAACGCACACGCGACGGGTACCTCGGTCGGTGACGTGGCCGAGGGCAAGGCCATCAACAATGCGTTGGGCGACAACCGACCTGCGGTGTATGCACCCAAGTCGGCGCTGGGTCACTCCGTCGGCGCGGTGGGCGCAGTGGAGTCGATCTTGACGGTCATGGCGCTGCGCGACGGCGTCGTCCCACCCACACTCAATCTGCGGAACCTCGACCCGGAGATCGATCTCGACGTGGTCGCAGGGCAACCGCGGTATGGCAACTTCGAGTACGCAATCAACAATTCATTCGGTTTCGGCGGGCACAACGTAGCGATCGCCTTCGGGAAGTATTGAGAACACAGGAGACATAGATGACGACGATGGTGCCTGAAGCGGTCGACGAGTCCACCGACCCCCGCGATCCCCTGTTGCGCCTGCGCGCCTTCTTCGACGACGACACGGTCGAACTGTTGCACGAGCGGGACAAGTCCGGCGTACTGGCCGCTGTTGGCGCTGTCAATGGTGTTCGCACCGTGGCGTTCTGCACGGACGGCACCGTCATGGGCGGTGCGATGGGCGTCGAAGGTTGCGCTCACATCGTCAACGCCTATGACACCGCGATCGAGGACCAGAGCCCGATCGTCGGCATCTGGCACTCCGGCGGCGCCCGGCTGGCCGAGGGCGTCAAGGCCCTGCACGCCGTCGGGCTGGTATTCGAGGCGATGATCCGCGCGTCCGGTTACATCCCGCAGATCTCCGTCGTGGTCGGATTCGCCGCTGGCGGTGCGGCTTACGGGCCCGCCCTCACCGACGTCGTCATCATGGCGCCCGAAGGCCGCGTCTTCGTCACCGGCCCCGACGTGGTCCGAAGCGTCACCGGTGAGGACGTCGACATGGCGTCGCTCGGTGGCCCCGACACGCACCACAAGAAGTCCGGCGTGTGCCACATCGTCGCCGACGACGAGACCGACGCCTACGAGCGTGGCCGCCGACTGGTCGGATTGTTCTGCCAGCAGGGTCATTTCGACCGCACCAAGGCCGAGGCCGGCGATACCGACCTGCGCGCCCTTCTGCCGGATTCGGCCCGCCGCGCCTACGACGTGCACCCGCTGATCTCGGCACTGCTGGACGACGAGTCGCCCTTCGACGAGTTCCAGGCCAAGTGGGCACCCTCCATGGTGGTCGGCCTTGGCCGGTTGGCCGGTCGCGCCGTCGGCGTGCTCGCCAACAACCCGCTGCGGCTCGGGGGTTGCCTCAATTCGGAAAGCGCCGAGAAGGCAGCACGATTCGTCCGCCTGTGCGATGCCTTCGGCATCCCCATCGTGGTGATCGTCGACGTGCCCGGCTACTTGCCGGGTGTCGATCAGGAGTGGGGCGGCGTGGTTCGCCGCGGCGCCAAGCTGCTGCACGCCTTTGGCGAGTCGTCGGTTCCCCGCGTCACGCTGGTGACCCGAAAGATCTACGGCGGCGCCTACATTGCAATGAACTCGCGGTCGTTGAACGCCACCAAGGTGTTCGCATGGCCGGACGCCGAGGTCGCCGTGATGGGCGCCAAGGCCGCGGTCGGCATCCTGCACAAGCGCAAGCTGGCCGCCGCCGCCCCCGAGGACCGGGAGGCCCTGCACGAGGAACTGGCCGCCGAGCACGAGCGGATCGCGGGCGGCGTGGACAGCGCCATCGAGATCGGCGTGGTCGACGCGAAGATCGATCCCGCCCACACTCGCAGCGTCCTGACGCAGGCGCTGGCTGAGGCACCCGCCCGCCGCGGTCGCCACAAGAACATCCCGCTGTAGGTCAGTCCTCCAGCGCAAACGATCCGACGGTGATGGCGCCTGCCGGCCGGTAGGTGCCGATCACCACGCCCGTGGTCGACACGGTGCTTTCGACCAGGCTGAGCCCGGCCGGTACGGCGCCGTCGGCGAATAGTCGCTTGCCCGAGCCGGCGATCACGGGGAACACCCACAGGCGGTACTCGTCGACGAGGCCGTGGCGGATCAGGGTCTGGAGCAGGTTCGCGCTGCCGTGCACCTGTAGCTCGGGCCCGTCACCTGCCTTGAGCGCGTCGATGCCATTCTCCGGGGCACCGTCGAGCAGCCGCGAATTGGCCCACTTCAGAGCTGGATTGCCGCGGGAGGCGACGTATTTGGTGGCGGCGTTGAGCGGCTTGGCGCCGTCCTCCTCGGTCGCTCGAGGCCAATGCGCGGCGAAGATGTCGTACGTCCGGCGGCCAAGGACGAGGTCGAACGGCACACCCATCGTCTTTGCCATCACGTCGCCCATGACGTCGTCCCAGTAGTTCACCGACCACCCGCCGAGCGTGAATCCACCGTCGGTGTCCTCGTCGGGTCCACCTGGCGCCTGCATCACTCCGTCGAGGGTGAGGAACGTGTTCGCAATCAGCTTTCTCATGCAGGTGGTGACACGTCCGGTTTCAGAAACTCATCGGCCCTTGGCAAGCCCGGCCATCCGAGGCGAAAGCACGTCGACCAACTCGCGCCACGGCACGGTGATCGTCTGGGCGGGCGCAATCCCGAACTGGTTGTCGGGGAAGAAGATCTCCATGCCGTCGACGGTCGGGATCCAGTTGGCGAAGTTCGCTGCCGTCGGCGCGTTGCCCGGCACGTCGGGCATCACCATGCCCTCCCATCCGTTGGCCTTCGGCACGATGATCTTGGTCTGCTTCGAGAGCCGTTCCAGGCCCGCGCGCTCATTGGCGAAGAGACCGGCGAACGTGACGGGTTTCGCTGTCCGAGTGTCGATTACGACGGTGCCGACGAAGCTCGTCGTTTTCGAACCCCAGTAGAGGGTGCCGGTGATGACCTGGGCAATCACGATGTCGCGGAACGTCACCTGCCCGGCGGACTCGAAGTCCCACGGCGACGATCCCTCGTCGACGCCGTCGAGTGCCCTGGCGATCTGGCCGCGAACGACCCCGTGACTGGCTCCGTTGAATGCCTCCGCAACAGCGGGGTCGCCGCCGGAGAGCTGTTGCCTCGTCGCCCGCCACGTACCCCGCAGATCGGGCGTGCTGCCGTTGAGCGACGTCGGGTTGACGACGTAGGTCTTGCCGTTGCTGTATCCGAGCCTTGGCGTTCGCGGGCCCGTGGGGCCAACCTGCGCGTTCGCGTCGGCCTGCGCGGTGGCGGTCCCTGGATCTTGGCTCCGATCGCAGGCGGTCAAGACGACCGCGGCGATCACGGTGGCGGCGGTGGTGATCACCGTTCGGCGCGCCATGAACACCGGGTGATGGTATCAGCGCCGGAGCGCCAAGAACTGTTCTGCGACGCCGGCAACGCGGGACCGATCCGCTTCCACCAGGCCGATCCGGGTCCGACGGTCGAGGATGTCGTCGGGTGTCAGCGCACCCTCGTGGGTGACCGCGTACTCGAATTCCGCTCGGATGACGTCGATTCCGTCCGCCACGGTCTCGTCGGGTCGGTCACAGGTGGCGCGGGCGACGACGTTGGGGCCCTCCGCGCCGTATCGGGCGACGAGCGAAGACGGCAGGTCCACGGGCGATCGCAGGGTGGACACGGGATTGGCGGGCGCACCGACGAGTGGCAGGTTGCGGGTGCGGCAGGGCGTGGCGGACAGGCCGCGCGCCGTGACCGCGCGGTCGAGCACGTCCTGCGCCATGTAGCGGTACTCGGTGAGCTTCCCACCGATCACGCTGAACACGCCGTTCGCCGATTCCACCACGGCGTGCTCGCGCGACACGTCGGCGGTACTGCCTGCCCCATTGTCGATCAGCGGTCGCAACCCCGCGTACGCCCCGATCACGTCGTCGGGTCCCAGCCCGACGGCCAGCGCGGTGTTCACCGTGTCGAGCAGGAAGCCGATCTCCCCTGCGGTCGGCTGGGGCACGTCGGGGATCGGCCCCGGCGCGTCCTCGTCGGTGAGTCCTAGGTAGATCCGGCCGAGCTGTTCTGGCATGGCGAAGACGAAGCGGTTGAGGGAGCCAGGGATCGGAACGGTAAGGGCTGCAGTGGGATTACCGAATGCGGCGGCATCGAACACCAGGTGCGTGCCGCGGCTCGGGCGCAGATGGATCGACGGGTCGACGTCCCCCGCCCACACCCCGGTGGCGTTGATCACCGCACGTGCGGAGAGTTGGAGGGATTCACCGGTCAGCTGATCGGTGAGCCGCACCGACGTACCGGTCGCATCCGATGCGGCAACGCGGGTGAGGATTCTGGCACCGTGCTGGGCGGCGGTCCGAGCGACGGCGACCACCAGGCGCGCGTCGTCGACGAGTTGGCCGTCGTAGGCGAGGAAGGCGCCGTCGAGTCCGTCGCGGCGCACGGTCGGTGCCAGCTCGATGGCGCGGGCGGCGTCGATGCGACGCGACCGGGGCAAAGCCGAGGCCGGCGTGCCTGCCAGCCTGCGCAGACCGTCGCCCGCGGTGAAGCCGACGCGGACCAGCGCCCGCGACGCACTGCTCATGGCGGGCAGCAGCGGTACCAGTTGCGGCATCGCCTTGACGAGGTGAGGAGCGTTGCGCGTCATCAGGATTCCGCGTTCGATGGCGCTGCGGCGAGCGATGCCGACGTTGCCCGTCGCCAGGTAGCGCAGGCCACCGTGCACCAGCTTCGAGCTCCACCTGCTTGTCCCGAAGGCCAGGTCGTGTTTCTCCACCAACACGACCGCAAGGCCGCGGCTGGCCGCGTCCAACGCAATACCCGTTCCGGTGATGCCGCCACCGATGACGACGAGGTCGACGGCCGCGCCGTCACCGAGCGCGGTCAGGTCGGCGGCGCGGCGGGCGGCATTGAGGGCGGTCGAGGGCGCTGAGGTCGTCATGGCTTGAGGTATCCGTCCAATGCGAGGGCCAACTCGGTGACCAGGTGATCGGCGGGAAGGATGGCCTGAACCATCTGTGCCGAGAGGATGGTCGACTGCGTGATGAGCAGGCTCATCGCGGCCAGCTCCCTGGCCGATCCAGCGCGCACGCTGCCCTCGTCCTGGGCGGACTTGATTTCGCCCGCGACGGTGTCGAGAAGGATCTGCTGGCTGGTGCCGAGCCGCTCGGCGAGATAGAACATCGCGAGGTCGGGCGCCTGGTGGAGCACCGTCATGATCACGTCGTCGCGGCGCACCCGTTGGGCCACGCCGACGACGCGCGCCACCAACGGCCTGCGGCCGACACCCGGGCTGGGTACGGCATCGAGAGCATCGGTGATCCGCCTGGTCAGTAGCGCCGCCAGGATGGACCGCGTGTCGGGGAATCGGCGGTACACGGTGGGCCTGCTGATGGCCGCGCGGCGGGCGATCTCGGCAAGCGTCACGCGGTCGACGCCGAAGGCGAGCACGCAGTCGGCAGCGGCGTCGAGGATGCGATCCTCGACCGACTTCGATCGTCCCTCGTTACTAATTGACATTATCTGTAATACTGTAACGCATGACTCGACCGGATGACCAGTTGTTGCCCCCGATGAAGTGGAATGCCTGGGGCGACCCGGCGGCGGCCAAACCGCTCTCCGAGGGGATCCGGAGTCTGCTCGTCCAGGCGCTGGGAATCGACGCGTCCACCGCCGCCGAACTCGACGCCGCGCAGGTCAGGTTGCGCCCCTCGGCGTTGTCGGACGTCGATCGGCAAGCGCTGGTCGCCGTAGTCGGCGAGACCTTTTGCGTGTCCGACGACTACGGACGCCTCCTGCGCGCAGGGGGTAAGTCCACGCTGGACCTGTTGCGGCGCAGGGACTCCGGCGTGCAGGATGCACCCGACGCAGTGCTCCTGCCCGCCGACGAGGACCAGGTGTTGACCGTGCTGCGACTCTGCGCCCAGCGGAGCATCGCGGTCGTGCCGTTCGGTGGCGGCACCAGCGTGGTCGGTGGACTCGATCCCATCCGCGCCGACTTCAAGGCCGTGGTGTCATTGGATCTGCGCCGCCTCGACGCGTTGCACGGCATCGACGAGGTATCCGGGCAGGCTGAAATCGGCGCAGGCGTCACCGGCCCGGCGGCCGAGCGACTGCTTGACGCACATGGGTTCTCGCTCGGCCACTTTCCACAGAGCTTCCAGTTCGCCACCATCGGCGGCTTCGCGGCGACTCGATCGTCCGGCCAGGACTCGGCGGGCTACGGTCGATTCGACGACATGGTCCGTGGCCTGCGAGTGGTTACCCCCGCCGGGGTCCTGGACTTGGGCCGCGCGCCGGCCTCGGCCGCGGGCCCGGATCTGCGGCAACTCATCGTCGGCTCCGAGGGCGTGTTCGGCGTGATCACCCGGGTGCGGGTTCGGGTCCATCCGGCGCCGGAGACGACGCGCTACGAGGCCTGGTCGTTCCCCGACTTCGCCACGGGGGCCGCCGCGTTGCGGGCCGTCGTCCAAACCGGCACCGGCCCCACCGTGATCCGGCTCTCCGACGAGGCAGAGACGGGCGTCAACCTCGCCACCACCGAGAGCATCGGCGAGCCGTCGAACATCCAGGGCGAGCGAGGCGACGGGAAGGACACCGGAGGGTGCCTGGCCATCACGGCCTTCGAGGGATCCGCCATGCACGCCGAGAGCAGGCATGCCGAGACCCGCGCGGTGTTGCAGGCCAATGGCGGCACGTCGCTGGGCGACGGACCAGCGCTCGCGTGGGAGCACGGCCGTTTCGGTGCGCCCTACCTACGGGATTCGCTGCTGGCGGCGGGCGCACTGTGCGAAACCCTTGAGACGGCGACCAGTTGGTCGAATCTGTTCACGTTGAAGGCCGCGGTGACCGACGCCCTGACCACGTCGCTGGCCGAAACCGGCACCCCGGCGCTGGTGTTGTGCCACATTTCCCATGTGTATCCCACCGGGGCGTCGCTGTACTTCACCGTGGTCGCCGGCCAGCGCGGTAACCCGATCGAGCAGTGGCGCGCGGCAAAGACCGCAGCGTCCGACGCCATCGTCCGAAACGGCGGAACCATCACCCACCACCACGCCGTGGGCGCCGACCACCGGCCGTGGATGCGCGACGAGGTCGGCGATCTCGGCGTCGAGGTGTTGCGCGCCGTGAAGGCGGTGCTCGACCCCGCGGGAATCCTCAACCCGGGCAAGCTGATCCCGTGACCAAACGGATCACGCTGCTGACCAATCCGGCATCGGGGCACGGCAGCGCGCTGCATGCCGCCGAGCGGGCGGTCGGTCAGTTCCACCGCCGGGGGGTCGACGTCGTCGCCATCGCGGGCACCGACGCCTCCCACGCGCGGCGACTCGTCGAGGGCGCCCTCGACCGAGGGATGGACGCGCTCGTCGTCGTCGGCGGGGACGGCATCGTTGCGCTCGCTCTGCAGGTACTCGCGCAGACCGACATCCCACTCGGCATCATCCCGGCGGGCACCGGGAATGACCACGCGCGCGAATTCGAGATCCCGACAAGGGATCCCGAAGCTGCGGCCGACGTCGTCGTCGATGGTCGCATCGAAACCATCGATCTGGGTCGCATCCGCGGCGCGGACGGCACCGACCGGTGGTTCGGCACCGTGATGGCCGCGGGCTTCGACTCACTGGTGACCGATCGGACCAACCGCATCCGGTGGCCGCACGGCCGGATGCGGTACAACGTCGCGATGGTGGCCGAACTGTCCAAACTGCGCCTGCTGCCCTTCCGGCTGACCCTCGACGACGGCGAGGAATTCGTCACCGACCTCACGATGGCTGCGATCGGAAACACCAGGAGCTACGGCGGCGGCATGCTCATCTGTCCCGACGCCGACCACTCCGACGGCCTGCTCGACGTGACGATGGTCGCCTCCGCGTCGCGGACGAAGCTAATCCGGCTGTTCCCCACGGTCTTCAAGGGCACCCACACCGCCCTCGACGAGGTGAGTACCGCGCGGGCGAAGGTGATCAAGGTCGAGTGCCCCGGCATCAACTCCTACGCCGACGGCGAGTTCGTCTGTCCGCTGCCCGTCGAAGTGTCGGCGGTGCCGGGGGCGCTGAAGATCCTGCGCCCGTACTCTGGTCGGCCATGAGAAAGGAGTGTTGGGAGTTCGACGCCGAAGTGTTCCAGTGGCGCGGGCCGGCACCCTACTTCTTCGTCGAGACTCCACCCGACCTGGACGCCTTTCTCCACGACCACCTCCGGGAGCTCACCTACGGCTGGGGCGTGATCCCCGCCCTGGTGCGCATCGGCCAGACCGAGGTCACGACGTCATTGATCCCAAGGGACGACGTCTACCTGGTGCCACTCAAGGTCGCGCTGCGGCGGCCGGAGAACGTCGACGACGGCGACGTCGTGCACGTTCGGGTGTCCGTGGGTCGCTGACGGTTCGCGAGGGCTCGACGTCGCAGCCTTGTAGGTCGAGACTCGATCCAGCGCTGCGCTCCAACGGCCCACCAGCCGGGGGTCATCACACAGATGACACAACCCCCTGACGCGGCGAATTGCGACTGCCAGAAGTAGGGACAGCGCGGCGAGAATGAGGAGTGCGGTATCGGTAGTCATCGGCCAGCTGCTCGTCGTCGGTTCGTGTCGCCCGGTCGAACGACACAGCTTCAACACTACAGCCATGTGATGGCGCCTGCCACTAGATGCAGACCCAGCTACGTCCACTGTCGTGCGACACGGATCAGCGCTGGAACGGTGCCAGCTCCGACGTGTTCGACGCACTGCTCTGCGCTTCCGTTGACGACCAGCTCGTCGACCGTGCGCTCGGGCACTGCCGCCACGGTACCTCGCCGGTCACCGGCATCCCAGGCGCCGAGGCCCCCTTGCGCACCTAGCCGTCCGACTGTGGACGGAGTCTGCGCAGCTGAAAGGGCTCCGCGAGAAGATCATCGAAGAGAGCGGCGACATCCTTGAAATATGGTGTAGCGAAGTGGTGCTCGAGAGCTTCCTCGTCCACCCACTCTTCCAGGCACAGGATCTTGCCCTCACCACTCGGGTCTACGAGTGGTCGATAACTCACGCACCCCGGCTCGGCCTCCGATGGCGCGATCATGTCCGTAAGTGCCCGTAGCACCTCGTCACTTCGGCCAGGCTTGGCGTGAAGTTCTGCGATCAGTATCAAGGTCATGAGCCGATCGCCGCATCGAAGTCCGCGGAGAGACCAATCGCCCGCCACTGCTCCTGGTCATGCGCAGTGCGCTGGATCTTTTCTGCGATGTCGTTGATCGCGTTGGCACCCAGCTGGATTCGTTGCGGGAGCTCGTCACGCTGAGCGAGGTCGACGATGATCTTCGCCGCCTTGACGGGGTCGCCGTCTTGGCCGGCGTTGTTCTCAGCCGCCCACGTACGGGCACTCCCGCCGCTCGCCGTGTAGTCGTCGATCTGAGTCGCCGAGACGTGCAGGCTGCTTCCGTCGAGGAAGTCGGTGCGAAATGGTCCCGGCTCGATGGCCGTAACCTTGATCCCGAGTGGAGCCAGTTCGTGTCCCATGGCCTCCGAAAGTCCCTCGACGGCGAACTTGGTCGCACAGTACACACCCCATCCGGGCCACGAGACGAACCCACCGACGGACGACAGGTTGACTACCAGGCCGGATCGCTGAGAACGCATGTGCGGCAACACCGCGCGCGTGACGTCGAGCAGTCCGAAGACGTTGACGTCGAAGGCCGCACGCGCCTCCGCGTCGGAGGTCTCCTCCACCGCGCCCACCAGGCCGCGGCCCGCGTTGTTCACCAGGGCGTCGATGCGACCGAACTTAGCCACCGCGGCGTCCACTGCCGCCGCGATCTGCTCGGGTCGATGCACGTCGAGTTCAACCGCCAGAAGTCGATCACCCCCATCGGGCAGCGCGGTCGCTACGGCCTGAGGGTCTCGGGCGGTCGCGACGACGTGATCTCCGCGCGAGAGAGCCTCTCGCGCAATCTCGAGACCAAATCCTCGAGACGCGCCGGTGATGAACCAAACAGTCATGACTCTTCCTTTCAACTACATCTAGATGGGGCTGTGCATTGCCGCGTCGTCAGCTCGCGGCCGTCCGCAGTCCCGCGTCGAAGCGCACGCAGGACGCGTTGAAATACTGGTTCGTCACGGGATGCGCGACGAGATGGGCGAACTCGATGCCCGCCTTGCTCGCGCGCGATTGACGACTTTGAATGCTGGGGCAATGCCAGCACAATTCACGGCGATGTTCAATCGGCCGTATCGCGAGACGACCTCGTCGACCAGGACTGTCACTGCGGCTGCGTCGGTGACGTCGGCGGCATTCTCGATCAGCATTCACGACCTCCTCTCTTATGAAGCAATCATGCGTCGGAGGCCATCCGCGGTCAGTGTGGATTGCCACACCAGCGCATGCGATTCAGGCGCGAGTCTCACACCAGTACCCCGGTGCGTTGCCCGTCGGCCCCGGGTGGGTGCCGACTTTGCCATCGACGCCGTCGGCACACCTCAGGTCATCGATGCGGTCGTGAGTTGCTGAGACCAGGCCTGCTGATCAATCGTCGTGTGCAGGGCACGACGTCGACCTCGGAACTGCCTTCGGCGTCATCGCCGAATCCGTTGCGCCGCGTCAACCCGATCGACGTGGCGACGGCAACGATTCCAGTGAGCACCAGGTATGCACTGATGGCCCACGACCCGCCGAAGGTGTCCAGCAGCTCCAGGTAGATGATCGGGACGAATGCCGAACCGATGATCGTTCCGAGCCCAATTCCCAGCGAGATGCCGGTATATCGGACCGACACGTCGAACGCCTGAGCGTAGAGCAGGCCCAAGGTGCCGTAGGAACCACAGAATCCGACGGTGATCAGTAGGTAGCCGAGTGTCAACCAAACCGTCGATCCACTATCGATGAGCCAGAATGCGGGAAAGGCCGTCACGATCGTCACGACCACTCCTGAACAGAACACCGCTCTGACGCCGAAGCGGTCTGCCAGATGTCCAGCAATCGGCAACCCGATCACCGACACCGCGGCGCACAACGTCGACACCGCCAACATCAGATTGGTGGACTGGCCGATGAAATCCTTTCCGTAGGTCACGCTGAACGTGAACAGAGCGTAGAAAACCCCGCCAATCGTCCCAAAGGTCAACGCACACAGAGCGACTTGACCACCATGCGTGCGGAGCGTCTCCACGAACGGCAGCTTTACCTGACCGCCTCGTTGACGCAACGCCTCGAACTGCGGGGTCTCGGTGATCTTCAGGCGGATCACCATGCCGACGAACACGAGAATCGCACTGAGTAGGAATGGGATTCGCCATCCCCAGGACTGAAACTGCGCCGGCGGGAGTTGGACGAGCGCAAGGTACGTCAGGGTCGCCAGGCTCAGGCCGATGGCCAGGCCGACTTGAGGAAAGCTGGCGAAGAAGCCGCGCCGTCGGGGAGGCGCGTGTTCGACCACCAAGAGAACGGCCCCGCCCCATTCGCCGCCGAGAGCGAACCCCTGAAGGAACCGCAGTGTCAACAGGATGGCCGGAGCGGCGATGCCGATCGTGGCATAGGTGGGCATTAGTCCGATCAGAAAGGTCGCGCCGCCCATGGTGAACAGCGACACCACCAACATCGCCTTGCGGCCGATCCGATCGCCGAAGTGTCCGAAGAAGATTGAGCCCAGGGGCCTACCGAAGTAACCGACGGCGATGCCACCGAACGCCAGGATCGTGCCGACCACGGAATCGTATTGCGGGAAGAACAGGACGTTGAAGACCATGGCGGCCGCCGTCGAATAGGCGAAGAAGTCGAACCACTCGACAACGGTTCCGATGACGCTGGATGCGACGACCGTCCTAATCCCTGGGGCGCTGCCCGTCTCACTCTCGGTGCTTACTGCACGCCCCTGTGAAATCGACGTGGCAACAACCCCATTGGACCTCACGATTCAACTCCTTCCTCGGCGACGGAGGCGGCCGCCGCTGCGTCGGCCGCCTCGAGGTAGCGGAGCAGGCCGTCGGCGACGCATACGGGTTTCTGCGCCAGGTCGCTGTAGACGGTGAAGGTGGCACGCATCTGGTGCTCGCCATCGTCGACCTCGTCGAATGACGTGACGCGGGCGGTGACGCGCAGGCGACCGCCGGTGGGTGCGGGTGCCGGGAACCGCACGCGATCAAAGCCGTAGTTGACGACCGTGTCGAAGCCCGAGATCTCCAGGAGATCGGCGAACAGCGGCATCACCAGACTCAGGATGAAGTTGCCGTGGATCACGGTCCCGCCGGATGGCGACGTCGAGGCTGCAGCCGGGTCGACGTGTATCCACTGACGATCGTGGGTCACGTCGGCGAACCTGTCGACGTCGTGTTGATTCACGGCGCGCCAGGCCCCAGGACCGACCTCCCGTCCGACGAATGCACGTACCTCCGCCACGCCGTATGCGTAATAGGACGCCATGGCCTCCGCCTTCCGCCGTCGAACCTTCTAGTAGCGAAATTAGGGGTCGGTAACCCCCACCGACATGTGTAAATCCACACCGCGAAACGGCCTACAGTGGGAGAATCCACATATGGCAGCGAGGTCGTGGCTCGCACATTGGACGGTGTGCACGCATCGCTGGAGTGGGAGTGGGTCTCGTGAGCGACGAGGATTCCGAGGATGCGGGGCGACGACGACTGGTGCGTTACGACTTCTTGGAACTGCTCGCCCGAGAGGCCGATCCCACCGCATCGCAGCTAGAGGACGTGCGTAGCGAGCTCGTCGAGAAGTATCCAGATCTCAACCGCGAGATCGGCGAGGCCTACAACGCCGCAATCCGCGTGTGGGAGAACGCGCGGTGGCGTAGACGTCGAGAAGAGGAACTATCCGCTCTCTATGCCACGGCGCGCGATCTCGCGCAGCTACACGACGTGGACGACGTGCTGCGGGCGATCGTGCACCGGGCCCACGAGCTCGCGCGCACCGATGCCACGTACCTGGGCGTCGTAGATCAGGACCGCGGCGATCTCTACATTCGATCCAGCATCGGCCTCGCCACGGCGCGGTTCCGCGACATCCGGGTCCGCCCATCGACCGGTATGTCCTGGTTCGTCATCGAGAGCCGCAAGCCGTTCTGGTCCGAGGAGTACGGCACGGCTGAGCACATCACCCACGACCCAGACCTGGATCAGGCAATGCGCGGAGAGAATCTGCACGCCACGTTGGGGGTTCCGTTGGTCAAGGGTGACGAGGTGTTGGGCGTGCTGTTCACCTCGAACCGCAGACCGCGTCCCTTCCTTCCCGAAGAGGTGACGTTGATGAACGCGTTCGCCGACAGTGCCGCCGTGGCCTTGGACAACGCAAGGACCTTCGCCACCTCGGAGGCCGCTCGACGAGACCTCGAAGAACTCGTCACGGCGGCACAGCGCTCCGAGCAAGTGCACGAGGCGTTGACCGAACTGGTGTTGCGGGGCGGCGACATGACGGCCTTGGTCGATGCCGTCGGCGGAGCGTTGTCTGGCACGGTCACCCAAGTCGATGAGCACGGTCGTCCCGTGCTCGGTGACAGGCAGGGCCCACCGATGGACCGACGTCGCGCCAAGGCTCTCGCCCATGCCTGGGCCTCCGGAACGGAGGAGAGCCGACGAACGGGCCACGCCGTGCCCGTCACCTTGGAGCGCGGTCTTGGAGGAGTCAACTTCGCCGTAGCGGTGGGCGCGGGCGACGTCCATCTCGGTGCATTGACGGTGAGCCGCCCCGAGCCGCTATCCGCGGTGGAAATGCGGATCTTCGAGCGAGCTGCCCAGATCGCGGCACTGCTGAGGTTGCGCGAACGGGCCGAGATTCAAGCCGAAGAGCGGGTCCGAGACGAACTGGTCACGGAGTTGCTCACCACCGCCCGCACCGAAGCCGGCACGGTGTTGCGGGCACGCACCCGTGGCCTTGACTTGAGCGAACCGCACTGTGTGGCCGCCATCGAGGTCGACGCTGGTGATCGCGCCCGGCAGCGGTTTCTCGCGGCGAGCATTTGCGACGAGCTCGGCGGCCTCGGCGGCGAGCATCTTGGTCTCCTCGTTGCCATCCTGCCCGGATCGGATTCCGCGTCGGCGGCAGAACTGCTCTTCAAGCGTCTGGCTGCCGCGACGTCGGGATCGGTTCGCGTAGCGGCCGGCGTATCCGAGTCAGGAACGGCACTTTCGACGGTGTGGCGCTCCGCATCCGGTTGCGTGCAGATCCTCAAGGGGCTCAACGTCGATCGAGGACACACGACCACCGACGATCTGGCCCTGTTCACCGCGCTGTTCGACGGCGACCGCGCGCCACAGCTCGAACGGATGATGGATCGCATCCTCGGACCACTACTGGAATACGACGCGGCCCACCGCACCGATTTGGTTCCCACCCTCGAGCGGTACTACGGCCTCGGCGGCAGCGTCCCGGCCACGGCGGCCGAGCTGTTCGTCCACACGAATACCGTCCTCAAGCGGTTGAACAGAATCCGCGAGATACTCGGCCAACGTTGGGATCCGACCGGCGAGAACCTCGAACTTCGCGTCGCACTCAGATTGCACGCCCTCGCAAGCAAGTTCGCCTAACCCTGCGACCACTGCGCCCAGTGTCCGACTCCGTCGACCTTCTCGATCTCGAAGTCGCGTATCCGTTCACTGAGCACCCGCAGCAGGGTATCGGTGATCACGGGGTCTCCCGTTCCGTGCAGCCGGTACCAACGCGACCCAGCGTCGGCATGGCCTAGCTCTCGCATGCGACTCGCATAGAGCAAACGGACCCTTGGATCCCTGAGGATCCGTCCGTGATCGCAAGTCATTGGCGCTCAGGCGCTTTGAGGCCATGTGACGACCCTAACTCCGACGTCCGAAGCAAGGCCCGATTGGCGACACCAGTCAAGCGCTTGGGCACAGATGATCATTCACGGGCGTATTGCGTGCGAGCTTCGACGTCGTTCGTTCAGTGCGGCACGGTGACGACGATCTTGCCGACCTGTGCACCCCGCTCGAGATAGCGGTGGGCCTCGACGATCTCGTCGAGGCCGAACGTGGTGTCGATCACCGGGCTCAGCTGGCCGGATCGCAGTCCGGCCATGACGAATTCAATTGCTGCACTGAGTTGTTCGTCATCAGTGGTGGTCTCGAACAGCTGATACCCACGGATCGTCAAGTACTTCGACAGAACGTCCAAGAGCGACAACGGAGTGGGGTCCTCGCTCAATGCTCCGTAGACGACCAGCACCGCGCGAGTCGCTGCTGCAGCGGTCAACGCGCCGAATTCCGGACCGCCGACCGGATCGAAGACGACGCGAGCACCGGCGCCGTCCGTCACCTCGCCGATGCGCGTGGCCACGTCCTCCTCCGCGGTGGCGATCACTGCCGCTGCTCCGGCGGCGAGGAGGCGTTGCGTCTTGGCGGACGAACGGGTCAAGGCCACTGGGCGCGCGCCCACCATGTTGGCGACCTGGATCGCCGCCAAACCCACACTCGAGGATGCCGCCGAGATCACGACCGTATCCCCCGCGCTGAGGCCAGCCAGATCGACCAGACCACCGTAGGCCGTGATGAACTGCATCCATGCCGCCGCGGCGGCCTCGAAGGAGAGTGTCGGGGGATTCTCGACCACGGCGCGGGAGGGAGCCAGGACGAGCTCCCCGTGCACGCCGTAGTCGGTCATGGAGAATGCCGGAATCACGCTGACTCGATCGCCGACCTCAACGTGATCGACGTCCGGACCGACGGCGTCAACGACGCCCGACGCCTCGTAACCGATCAACGACGGCATCACGGGATCGGTGACGTACTGGCCACTGCGGAACATGGCCTCGGCGCGGTTGAGTCCGAGGGCGCGGGTGCTGATGCGCACTTCACCGGGGCCGGGTTCCTTGACCTCGATGTCGTCGAGCCGTAGAACTTCAGCCGGGCCCGTGGTGTGGAAGCGAACCGTGCGGCTCATCGGCATTCCTCTCAGGTGAGGGGTTGGTCTCACCAACGCAGTCGTGCGGCAACACAGCCGGACGGTGATCGGTTTGCGCCGTGGTGGCGTTGTCTCTCTCCGTATCTCGGAAACGTGATCTGAGTCGTATTGATGGGGGCGACGGGAACGGGCGGGTACCGACCATCGTGACCGTCGGCGACGCACCCAACGATGTGTCGAACACACCGCTTGCCGCCGTCGCGGTGTGGCAATCTCCACCGACCAGCCATGCGCGGCTTCGCTAGCGGGGATATCTGCACGCAAGCGTACCCACATCTGCTCGCCGGGGAAACCCCTCGGGTGTGACGGCGTCAAATCCGCTGTCGACGAACATGAATCGTGAAATCCTGCCAGGTGACCGCTGGCCGACGGATAATCTCGTGTGGCAGTCTGTGTCCATCCGCGCCAAACTAGTTGCCTCAGAGTGCAATCTCGCACATACCACCCAGGACCGCATACCGTTGCGACAATCCGCACCACGAGTTGGGAGCCAGCGATGCCCGAGGACGTAGAACCCGGGGCGCCCGCCTTGCCCTCGCCACGCCGAGCCGTCAGAAGGCGAACCGTTCTGCAAGTGGCCGGGGGCGGCGCCGCGTCGCTTGCCGCGCTCCTTGCTGTTGCGCAACGCGATTCACCTGAGGGCGAACCGGTGGCCGTCTCAGCAGGCGAGTCGACGCGCATTCGGGTCGTCGTCAACGGTGAGCCCCGAGAGCTGGAGATCGACCCCCGTCAATCGCTGCTCGACGTGTTGCGTGAGCGGCTCGACTTGACCGGCAGCAAGAAGGGCTGCAATCAGGGCGCCTGCGGTGCTTGCACCGTGTTGGTAGAGGGCCGACGGGTGCTGTCCTGCTTGACGTTGGCCGTGACGCTCGCGGGGGCCGAGGTGACGACCATCGAGGGCCTCGCCGACGGCGAGGATCTGCATCCGCTGCAGGCCGCCTTCATCGAGCACGAAGGATTGCAATGCGGATTTTGCACGCCGGGGCAAATCATGTCCGGCGTCGGCTGCATCGCCGAGGGGCATGCGGGTTCGGCCGAGGAGATCAAGTTCTGGATGAGCGGGAACATCTGTCGCTGCGCCGCCTATCCCGGGATCGTCGCAGCAGTCGCCGAGGCAGCCGGGAGGAGTGACTGATGCGACCTTTCGGCTACCGCAAGATCTCTTCGGAGAGCGAGGCCATCGGTGCAGCTACCGACGGCGGTAGATATCTCGCCGGCGGCACGACGCTGGTGGACCTCATGCGTGAGGAGGTGGAGCAGCCGTCGCAACTGATCGACATCAACGCCCTGCCCCTGCGCGACATCCGCGCCGAGGGCGACACGTTGGTCATCGGGGCGCTGGCACGCATGGCGGACGTGGCGGCACATCCCCACACTCGGCGACTGCAACCCCTCATCGCCGAGGCCCTCGTCGAAGGCGCCTCTCCCCAACTGCGAAACATGGCCTCGATAGGGGGAAATCTGCTCCAACGGGTGCGGTGCCCGTACTTTCGCATGCGAGATGCGGCGTGCAACAAGCGGAACCCAGGCAGTGGTTGTGCGGCGATCGGCGGCATCGACGCGGGACTCGCCATCCTGGGCACCAGCAGCCAGTGTGCAGCCACCCACCCCTCCGATCTCGCGGTGGCACTGGTCGCCACGGAGGCGACGATGACCGTTCACGGTCCGGAGGGCCATCGTTCCTTCCCCGTAGAAGAGCTCTTCCGCCTACCCGCGGACACTCCGCATCTGGAGCACACGCTGCAGCCGGGTGAGCTCATCGTCGAGGTGCGGGTGCCGACCGAGCGCCACAGCCTTCACGGGCGATATCTGAAGATTCGCGACCGCGCCTCCTACGAATTCGCGTTGGTGGCGATCGCCGCTGCGCTGCACGTCGAGGACGACTTGATCCGCGCCGTTCGACTGGCCGCGGGAGGCGTGGGAACCCGACCGTGGCGCTTGCGCTCGGTCGAGGAAGCGCTGATCGGCAAGCCCGCCAGGCGGGACGCCTTCGTGGCGGCCGCCGAACTTGCTCTGGAAGGGGCCAAGCCACTATCGGGCAACCGCTACAAGCTCGAATTGCTGACCCGGACGCTGGTGCGAGCGCTGGAGATGTCCAGGGAGGCAAGATGACCGACGTCATCGGCACGCCGGTGCCCCGCATCGACGGGCGGGCCAAGGTCATGGGTGCCGCCCGGTACGCCGCCGACTTCAACCAAGCGGGCCAGGCCTATGCAGTGCTCGTCAGCGCCACCATTGGGCTGGGACGGGTGACTGGCATTGGGGCAGCCGCAGTGGAGACGATGCCGGGTGTCGTCGCCGTCATCAGTCACCTCAACGCACCGCGGTTGCCCTATGCCCCGCACAAGGGGCCGATCGACCCACCGGTCGGCGAGCGTCTGCACCTGCTGCAGGACGAGCAGGTGCGCTTCCATGGACAACCCGTGGCGGTGGTCGTGGCCGAGACGTTGGACCAGGCCGAGCACGCGGCAGCTGCACTCGACGTCAGCTACGAAGGCACGCGCCCGGTGGTCGACATGGCCGACCCTGCCGCCGAGCCGATCACCCCTGAATCGCGCGGACGCATCGCCGCCGACAGCACTCGCGGTGATGCCGACGCAGCGTTGGGGTCCGCACCCGTTCGATTCGAGGCCGAGTACCTCACCGCCCGCGAGAATCACAACCCGATGGAGCCTCACGCAACCGTCGCCGCATGGGAGGGCAACCGCCTCACGATATGGAGCAAGAGTCAGTTCGTGGTCAACGAACAGGCCGAGATCGCAGCGGTGTTCGGCCTCGTCCCCAAGCAGGTGCAGGTGATCTGTCCCTTCATCGGCGGCGCGTTCGGCACCTCACTGCGTACCTGGCCGCACGTCACGCTGGCCGCGATGGCTGCGCGGGTAACGGATCGACCGGTGAAGTTGGTCCTTACTCGCAAGCAGATGTTCTTCACTACCGGACACCGGCCTCGCACCCGCCAGCGCGTCGCGCTCGGGTCCACGAACGACGGTCGGCTCACCGCCGTCGTCCACGAGGGCACCGGTGAGACCAGCCGCTACGAGCAGTTCGTCGAAGCACTCACCTCGGCGACGACCTTCATGTACTCGTGCCCCAATGTCCGCACCAGCTATCGGCTCACCCCGCTCGATTCGAGCACTCCCAACCACATGCGCGGACCTGGCGAGGCCACCGGCATCTTCGCCCTGGAGTGCGCGATCGACGAGCTGTCCTACGAGTTGGGGCTCGACCCGGTGCGGCTGCGGCTTGACAATGACACGAATGTCGATGAGGGCGAAGGCAAACCGTTCTCCAGTCGCTCACTTGCCCAGTGCCTGCAGCAGGGTGCGGAGCGATTTGGTTGGTCACGACGCACCCCGGCACCACGAAGCATGCGTGATGGACGCTTGCTGATCGGCCAAGGCGTCTCTGCGGCGACCTATCCCGCACTGCAGAGCCCTACCGACGCGTGGGCGTCGATGCTGCCCGACGGCACCGTGGAGATCGAGGTGGCGGCCAGCGACATGGGTCCCGGCACCTACACCTCGATGACACAGGTCGCCGCCGAGACGCTGGGGTTGCCGATCGAGCGAGTGCGTTTCCATCTGGGTCGCTCGGACTTTCCGTCGGCACCATCGCATGGCGGTTCCCAGACCATGGCCTCGGTCGGGACGGCCGTCCGCGACGCGTGCGTGGCCCTGCGCGGTGAAGCAGTGCGGCGTGCTGCGGCAGATTCTCGTTCACCGCTGTATGGAGCGGACGTCGACGAACTGGTCTGGGAGCGAGGTGCGTTCACGCGTGGCGAGGGCCGTTCGAAAGCCATGACGTTGTCTCAGATCGTTGCTGGCTTGGGCGTGCCGATCGAGGCCCACGCGTCCTCGCGTCGCGATCCCCTTGTCGCCAGTGAGTTTTCCATGCACGCGTTCGGAGCGGTTTTCGTCGAAGTCTCGGTCGACCCGGACGTCGGCATCATCCGCGTGCGTCGTGCCGTCGGCGTATACGGCTGCGGGCGGATCATCAATCCGCGACTCGCCAAGAGCCAATGCACAGGAGGCATGGTCGGCGGCATCGGAATGGCCCTGATGGAGCAAACCGTGCACGATACCCGCGACGGACGGCCGGTGAATGCCCACATGGCCGACTACCTGTTGCCGGTGAACCTCGATGTGGCGACGCTCGAGTCCTACTTCGTCGATGAGCAGGATCCGCATGTGAATCCCCTGGGGGTCAAGGGTATTGGCGAGATAGCGCTAGTCGGTATGGCCCCGGCGATCGCCAACGCGGTGTACCACGCCACCGGAGTGCGGGTGCGGAGCCTTCCCATCCGGATCGAGCAGATGCTGGCAACGTGACTTCTGCGCCGAGGCGGCCTGCCGTCGCCCGAGTCGGAAGACGTTCGGGCGGCTCGCGACTAGGGCGCAAGGCGCTCCTTCTCCATGTCGGCGATTTGCGCTATGTCCGGCGCGACGATCGCGGCGCCGGTCGCGCCCAATTGCTCGGAGATCGCCGCGCTGGTGCGCAGCATCTCGGCCAGGACCGACGGCAATCGTTCCGGCGACAGACGACCGCGGGGCGCCGAGACGTGCACGGCAGCGTTGACGGTCCCAGCGGCGTCCACGACGGGGGTCGCGAGGGCGACGATGCCCTCGACGCTCTCGCCGTCGCTGACGCTGTATCCGCGACGTCGGATACCCGCTAGCTCAGCGGCCAGCGCCGCCCGGTCGACCAGCGTGAACGGGGTTAGCCGTTCGAGGTCCTCCTCACCGAGCACACGGGCTTCGAGGTCGGGGTTGAACGCCGAGAACAGCTTGCCGATGCTGGATCCGTGTAGTGGTCGGGCACCACCGAGCTTCATCACGACGGACAGGTTCTGCCCGGCCTCGTAGCGATCCGCGTACGTGACCGTCGTCCCGCTGCGAAGCGCCAGATACGTGTTCTCGTTGACCGACTCGCACAGCTCGAGCAGGAACGGGCGGCTGATCTGACGTATGTCGACGGCGTCGGTGATCGACAGCGCCAGGATCAGCGATCGGGGTCCGATGACGTAGGTCTTCTGGTCGATCTGCCGGACCGCGCCGATGTCCATCAGTGCAGTGACCAGGTCGTGTGCGCTGCTCATCGGCATGACGAGGTCGGCGCACATTGGTTTGAGCGCGCTGCCTTCCTGATGGCGGGCGAGGTACTCCAAGATGCTCAGCGCTCGTTCGAGGCGGGCTGGGTTCACGCCTCACATCGTGCCATCAAAACTCGAAGTCGAATCCGTGTTTGCGAAATATCCATTGACGGGTGACGTTGACCACGCCTACACTTCGGTATCTCGAAGTTCACTACGCACCTGCGAAGTGATTCACCATTCAGGAGCAAGCATGTCGCCACACCTCATTGCGGTCCTCGTACTGGCCCTCATCTTCGTCATTGGCACCGTGAGATCGGTAAACCTCGGCGTACTGGCTCTCGTGGGCGCGTTCGGCGTCGGGTCACTGGTATTCGGATCCGGCGTCAAGGACGTACTCGCCGGCTTCCCCGCGAACCTCTTCGTGATCCTGGTCGGCGTCACGTTCCTGTTCGCCATCGCCACCCGCAACGGCACCGTCGACTGGCTCGTCCAGGGATCCGTCCGCGCGGTCCGAGGCCGGGTGGCGGCGCTGCCCTGGGTGATGTTCCTGCTCAGCGGCGTCCTGGTGGCGCTCGGGGCGCTCAGCCCCGCGGCCGTTGCGATCATCGCGCCGATCGGCATGGCCCTGGCCGCGCAGTACGGCATCAACCCACTTCTGATGGGTCTGATGGTGATTCACGGTTCGGCCGCCGGAAACTTCTCCCCGCTGGGTGTGCTCGGTGTCATCACCAACGGCATAGTCGACACCAGCCGGCTTCCCGGCAGCCCGACGGTGCTGTTCGCCTCGAACCTCGTCTTCAACCTCGTACTAGCCGTCGTCATCTACGTCTCGTTCGGTGGAATGAAGCTGCTGCGGTCCGGTGCCCGCTGCCCGGTGACGGATTCGTCGGCCCCCGCGCCAATCGCGTCACCGCCCGGCCCCGGTGGTGACGGCGGCGCGCTGAAGACCAAGGCGCCCGAACTCGCCACGTCCGTACGTGGCAGCCTTCGCGAGCGGATCACGACGATCGTCGGGCTCGGCGTCCTAGCGGTCGGCGCCCTGGTCTTCGACCTCGACATCGGCTTGGCTGCGCTGACCGTCGCGGCCGTCCTCGCGGTGATGTCCCCGGCGACGGCGAAGGCCGCGACCGCCGACATCAGTTGGGGCGTAGTCCTTCTCATCTGCGGCATCGTCACCTACGTCGGTTATCTGGAGTCCGTCGGGACGGTCGACTGGGTCGGCCATGGCATCGCCTCGGTGTCCTCGCCCTTGCTCGCAGCCCTGGTGCTGCTGCTGGTCGGCGCCGTCGTCTCGGCCTTTGCATCGACTACCGGAATCCTCGGGGCACTGATACCCCTGGCCGTGCCCCTGCTGGCGGCGGGCGAGATCGGGGCGGTCGCACTCGTTGCAGCACTGTCGATCTCGGCCTCGGTGGTCGATTCGAGCCCGTTCTCCACCAATGGCGCGCTCGTCGTGGCGAACGCTCCGGACGGTCGCGAGCCGATGGTCTACCGCGGGTTGATGATCTGGGGTTTCGGCCTCGTACTGGTGGCCCCAGTGGTGACGTGGGCAGCCCTCGTCCTGCCGGGCTGGTGACCGCCATGTCCACCATCGACCACTCGGCTCCCCTGTCCGACGTCACCGTCGTCGACGCGACGACCAGCCTCGGTGAGTACGCAGGCCGGCTCCTGACCGACCTGGGAGCGACCGTCCTGCGAGTGAGGACGGGCGACTCCCACGGCTCACCACATCGGCACACATTCATGAACGCGGGCAAGCAGATTCACGACGCCGAGGAGTTGGCGGAACTGCTGCCGCTGGCGCAGTTACTACTCACCAGCGAGGGACCCGCGGCGCTCCGGAGCAGGGGTCTCGACCCCGCCAGGGTGACCAGTCGTCACCCCGGGCTGATTCACGTCGCGATCAGTCCCTTCGGACTCACCGGACCGTACGCCGACCGGCCCGCCAGCGACCTGACCCTGATGGCCGCGGGCGGTCTGCTCGCCCTGGCCGGAGAGCCCGACCGCGAACCGGTACGGGCCTTCGGCGAGCAGACCGCGGTGATCGCAGGAACGCATGCCGTGACGGCCGCGCTGATCGCGCTGCGAATCCTCGTGACGGAGCATCGCGGACAGGTCGTCGACCTGTCGGCCCAAGAGGCCGTTGCACATTCGATCGAGAACGCCGCGCAGTACTTCGACTTGGAGGGCGTGGTCCGCAACCGCGTCGGAGCCGGTCCCACCGAGGCCGGAACTGGGTTGTTTCGCTGCGCGGACGGCTGGATCTACCTGGTCGGCGGCCTTGGTGGCAAACCCCTGGCGTGGGGCGCCATCGTGGACTGGCTCCTCGACGGGGGTGTGGTCGAGGCGGCCGATCTCGGGGCAGAGGCCTGGCAGCAGGCCGACTTTCGACGCACGCCTCATGCCTGCCAGCTGTTCCGCACTTCTTTCGAGGCGTTCGCGCGGTCGAGGACCAAGAGCGAGCTGTTCACCACGGGCCAGAAGCGTGGCATCAGCGTCGCACCCGTCGCCACGCCGCAAGACCTGCTCCGCAATCCGCAGCTGGTGGCACGGGACTACTTTCGCACCGTCGACGTCGACGGTCGGCGGGTCACGCTGCCAGGACCGCCCTACCGCTTCCGCACGTCTCACATCGGCATCCTCGAGGAGGGCGCATCGTGAATCTTCCACTTCCCCTGCAGGGTATTCGGGTGGCCGACTTCTCCTGGGTCGGCGCGGGGCCGTTCCTCACCAAGCCGCTGGCCGACCACGGCGCAGACGTGGTGAAGGTCGAATCGAGGACGCGGCTCGACCCGATCAGGTCCATGTCGCCGTTCCGCGACGGCGTCAGAGGCACCGAACGCAGCGGTTACTTCGCGAACCGCAACTCGAGCAAGCGCTCGATCTGCCTGGATCTCAAGGATGCTCGCGGCCACGAGCTTGCACTACGCCTGATCGGGTGCAGCGACGTCGTCGTCAACAACTTCAGTCCAGGGACGATGGACCGGCTGGGGCTCGGCTATGACGCGGCGAAGGCGGTACGGCCCGACGTGATCTACCTGGAGATGCCGATGATGGGCACCGAAGGGCCCCAACGGGACTGCCGTGGCTACGGCCTGACGATCGGCGCGGCAGGCGGCATCCTCGGCCTGACCGGGTACGACGACCGGCCCCCCGTCGGCACCGGCACCAACTACCCGGACCACGTCCCAAACCCGTTGCACGGTGCGGTGGCAGTGCTGGCGGCGCTGCACAAGCGCCAGCGCACCGGGCAGGGCGAGTACATCGAAGTCTCCCAACTGGAGTCGACCATCAACGCCATCGGTCCCGCCATCGTGGCGGCGGCGGCCGGCGAACCCGTGAGTCGTGTCGGAAATCGCGACGACGTCGCGGCTCCCCACGGGGTGTACCGGTGCGCCGGTGACGACGAGTGGTGCGCGATCGCGGTGTTCACCGACGACCAATGGGCGGCGTGCCGCGCCGCGCTCCCCCACCCCGGCTGGGCGGACCACCCGGAGTTCGACGCCGTGGACGGTCGACGACGCGGCCGCGAACTGCTCGACGACATGCTCGGGCAAGTCACGACAAGGTGGAACGCTGATCGCCTCGCCGGCGAACTGACCGCGCGCGGAGTGCCCGCCTCACCGGTGCTGCGCGCCGATCAGCTCGTCGCATCGGACGAGCAACTCGCAGCCCGCGGACACTGGGTCCGCCTCGAACATCCGGTGATGGGAGCCAGTGTCTATGACGGCATCCCGTACCGGTTGTCCGCCACACCAGGCCACCTGCGATCGGCCGCGCCGCTGCTTGGCGCGGACACCAGGGCGGTCTGCATCGAACTGCTCGGCGTTGCCGAGAACACCTACGACGAACTCGTCTCAGAAGGAGTAGCGGGCTGACATGACCATCACCAGCGAAAGGCACGGCAGAACCCTCGTCGTCCGAATGAACCGCCCCGAGGCCCTCAACGCGCTCGACGTCGATTCGATGATCGACCTCAACGCCGCGCTCCGAGGTTTCCGCGACGATCCCGAACTCCACGTCGCAGTGCTCACCGGGACAGGAGAGCGGGCCTTCTGCACCGGAGCGGATCTCAAGCGCACACTCCCGAGCGATGCGTCGTTCGCGCAGACCTACTACCAGCCGCACGACGAAAGCGTCGCCAGCGGGCTGTACGTCAGGGCAATCACGCTCAGTGCACTGGACATCAACAAGCCACTCATCGCCGCGGTGAACGGGCACGCACTAGGCGGAGGCGCGGAGATCGCACTCGACTGCGACATCCGCATCGCCAGCACGACCGCGACGTTCGGACTACCGGAGGCCCGCTGGGGCAGTGTCCCCGCCGTCGGTGGCGTGTCGAAGCTGTTGCGCGCCATCCCCAGAGCGACAGCGATGCAGATGCTGCTCACCGGTGACCGCATCGACGCGACGGAGGCCCACCGGGTCGGTCTCGTCAGCGAGGTGGTGAACCCCGAGCGACTCCTCGAACGCGCACTGGAGATCGCCGGGCGGATCGCCGCCAACGGCCCGCTCGCCGTCCGCAGCATCAAGACACTGGCTACGCGTACCGAAGACCTCCCGCTGAGCCGCTCGATCGAGCTCGAGCAGCTGCTGTGGGGCGTACTGCGCGACACGCACGACCGCATCGAGGGCCGCACCGCCTTCGCCGAACACCGCACACCCGAATATCACGGTAGATGATCACCACGAGAGAGCGAGGACCCGAAATGATCAACGGCACAGAACAATTCGGTCCGCCCACCGGGCGGGTTACCGGAGCCGACCACTTCCTCACCGACGGAACACGCGCGGTGCTCCGCGTCACGCGCTGCCGCCAGTGCGGCAGCAGCTGGTTCCCGGCCAGGGCACAGTGCTGCACCTGTGCCTCCCGCGACGTTGCCGAGGAACTGACCACCACCGAGGGCACGGCGTACGCGTCGACCGTCGTTCAGATCGGTCCCAGGCAATTCAGGCCCCCGTACGTGCTGTCCTACGTCGACGTCGACGGTGTGCGACTGCTCGCCCACACGACGACCACCTCGGCCCTCGCGCCGGGCACACCGGTCGCATTGCGCCTGGCCGAGATCGGAGCCGACCAGGACGGACCGATGTACTCCTACGCCGTCAGCCCCACGACAGAGGAAGTGAACCCATGAGGGACGTGTTCATCGCCGGTGCCGCCGTCCACCCGTTCGGCAAGCACCGCGACCTGCCCGCCGACCAACTCGGCTACCTCGCCGTCAGCGAACTGCTCGCCACCACCGGTGTGCAACCCGACCGGGTCGACACCGGGTTCGGCGGCTCGGTCTACGGCGGCTCACTACTCGCCCAACGAGTGCTGCAGCGCGTCGGGATCTCCGGCCAGCCGGTCTTCACCGTCGAGAATGCCTGCGCAAGTGGCGCATCCGCCGTACATCTCGCGTGGCAGGCCGTCGCCTCCGGGTCGGCCGACTGCGCCGTCGCGTTCGGCGCCGAGAACCTGTCCTCCCTCGGCGGCGGAACGCTTCCCCTGACGACCGCCGACATCGAGATCGACCAGGGCATGGTCATGCCTGCCGCGTACGCCATGCGCGCTCAGCGATACCTCAGTGACTGGAATGCCACGGTCAACGACCTCACGAACGTCTCGGTGAAGAACCGACGCAACGGTGCGGCCAATCCGCGGGCCCACTTCCAAGAGGAAGTCAGCCGGGACCAGGTCGCCGAATCGCGACCCGTCGCCGATCCGCTCCGGCTGCTGCACTGCTGCCCGAACAGCGACGGTGCGGCCGCAGTGTTGCTCTGCTCGCAAGAGGTGGCGGCGACCCTCGCTGGGCCACAGGCGCGGGTGGCGGCGAGTGTCGTTCGCTCCGGCCATTTCTCGACGGGTTACCGCGACATGACGTGGCCGGACATCACCGACCGGACCGCCACCGCCGCGTACGCGCAGGCCGGGCTCGGGCCCGAAGACCTCGACGTCGTCGAGCTGCATGACGCGTTCGCCGTCGCCGAGCTCCTCCACGCCGAGGCACTCGGCATCGCCGAACGAGGCAAGGCCCATGTCGCCGTCGCCACCGGCGAGTTCGACCGCGACGGCCGCGTCGCCGTCAGCCCCAGCGGCGGGCTCCTGTCCAGAGGGCATCCCGTTGGCGCCACCGGCGTCGCACAGATTGCCGAAACCTACTGGCAGCTCACCGATCAGGCCGGTGAGCTGCAGGTCCCCGGAGCACGCGTCGGACTCACCCACGTGACGGGTGGCGGCATCTTCGGCGTCGACAACGGCGCCTGCTCGGTGCACATCCTCACCAGTGCGCAGGTGCAGTCATGACCGGCACGGCGCCGCGAGCCGTCGTGCTCTCCGGTGGCGACGACGAGGTCACCGACGCGGTCGTCCGCGCCCTCCGCGACGCGGGGTCCCACGCCGACCTCGTCAACGACGTGGGGTCGGTTGCCTGCGTCCTAGCGCACCGAGCCGATGCGGTGACGACGGCCGTGTACGTCCCAGGTCTGCTCGCTGCCGACGAGCAGTCGGGAGACCCGGATCCAGCCGGGACGCTGCTGGACTACGTCACTGCGTTGGGTCCCAACCTGAGGGCGGTCGCAGACGGCGGCAGCCGCGTCGTGGCGGTCGGCAGCCGGGACTGGCTCGGCTGGCCGAATCGCCCCCGCACGGCCGCACGCTCGGCCGCCCTGGTGGCCACCGTACGCAGTCTGGCTCTGGCACACGGTCGCGCCGGCGTCACGGTCAATGCGGTGCTCGGCCTGCCCCTCGACGCCGCGGCGCGCCGGGAGGCAGGCGTCGTCCCCGGCACTCATCTCCACGAACCCCTGCCGCTGACCGGCACGCCCGTCCTCGCCGAGGACATCGCCGCCACGGTGGCGTTCTTCCTCGACGAACGAAGCGGCTACATCACCGGCCAGGTGCTGCACTGCTGCGGCGGCGCAAGCCTGCTGTCGAGCCTGTCCGTGTGAACCCACCGAATGTGAACCCACCGAATGAGGAGAAGAACATGTCGTCCCAATTGGACTTGGCAGGCCGCGTCGCGGTCGTCACCGGTGCCGCGAGCGGGATCGGACTGGCCATCGCCCGCGAATTCGCCTCGCGCGGTGGCTTGATCGCGGTCGCCGACCTCAACGCCGAGGCCGCCGACGTTGCGGCGGCGGCGATCGTCGACGACGGGGGCCGGGCCCTAGGACTTCCCGTGGACGTCGCGTCACGGCCCTCGGTCGAGGCCATGTTCGCCGCAGTCGAGAACGACCTCGGACCCGTGGACGTCTTGATCAACAACGCGGGGATCAGCATCGACCGCGGGGTGCGGCGGATCACCGACGAGGACTGGCGCCGGACCATCGCCGTCAATCAGACCGGGGTGTTCCTGTGTTCACAGGCGGCCGCCACGAGCATGATCCCGAGACGCACCGGACGCATCATCAACATTGCCTCCAGGGCGTGGCTCGGCTGGTTCGGGCAGCTCGCCTACGCCTCGTCGAAGGGTGGCGTCGTCTCGGCGACGCGCGCGCTAGGCATCGAGCTCGCGAAGTACGGCATCACCGTCAACTGCCTCGCACCGGGACTCATCGACACGCCGCTACTGAGGGCCGAACCGCCCGAGGTCATGGAGCGGCTGCTGCAGGCGCAACCGATGGGCACGTTGGGCGATCCGGCCGACATCGCACACGCGGCAGGGTTTCTCGCCAGCCCGGCGGCGCGGTCGATCACGGGACAGGTGCTCTACGTCTGTGGCGGCAAGAGCCTCTACGCGCAGACCGCCAGCTGAAACTCGGCCCGCAATGGGCTGCCCGAGGCCATCGGACATGCTTCGTCGTCGGCTACGAATGGTCGCCCGCTCTGTCACCGAGTGGGAAGTCTTTACCATTGCGCGCCTGCGTCACTCAACGACCCGCGGCTCAGGGACGTTCACTCAGGTTGCCAAATATGTTGATGCACAGTGCCATGATGTCGAGCTGATCCGACCTCGACGCTAGCGTCGAACATCGGCGGTCCAGCAAGGACCGGATCCTGACAGGAGGGCTTGACACGTGGCGATTCAACTTGGCCTCTACGTCACCAACTTCAGCTACGGAACGGGCAGATCGTCATGGCGCCGTTCGACTCGCTCTCCCACGAGGTGCGGGTCGCGCGGCAGCGGTGCGAGGAGGTCGGCCGGGATCCCGACACTCTCGAGCTCGGCACCAACGTGGTCGCCGTGATCGGCGACGATGCGGATCTCGGGCAGATCCCCGAGGAGATTAGACAATCGGCCGTCGCCGACGCCACGACGGCGGTGGCGGACATGCTCAAACCGCTGCTCGGGACGATCACCCCCGGCAGCTGAGACGGAGACCGAAGAGATGCGCGACAACAAGACCCGTTGGATTACCGACACCCCAGAAGGCCACTCACAGTGGCTCATCGACCACTTCCGACGACTCGCCCGAGAGGGGGCCGATCTAGGCGGTGAGGCTAGGTTCGTGAGCGCGGTGATCGATCCGGGCACGTCGGTGCTTGACGCAGGTTGCGGGACAGGCCGTGTGGGCGCCGCACTGAACTCCGCCGGGTACACGGTGGTGGGGGTCGATGCGGATGAGTTGCTGATCGCGTCGGCCAGGGAAGACCACCCAGGTGTGGACTGGGTCGTCGCCGACCTCCGCGACCTCGACCTCCGCGATGCGGGACAGGCCAGGCGCATGTTCGATTCCGCGGTACTAGCGGGCAACGTCATGCCGTTCCTCGAACCTGACACCGAGGTATTGGTACTGCGCAGCGTCGCTGCCCACGTACGTGACGGCGGACCCGTCATCGTGGGGTTCGGCTCCGAGCACGGATACACGGTGGACGAATTCGACAGTCACGTCGTCCAGGCGGGGTTACGGATCGACAATCGATTCTCGACGTGGAGTCTCGCTCCTTGGCGACCGGGTTCACCCTTTTCGGTAACCATTCTTCGAAGTGCCGCGCATCGGACTGATGCGCGCGTCGCTTGCCACTAGGCGATCGATTCGGTGCGACAACACCGCTCCAACAGCTTCCTTGTCCGAGGGAGCGATGTGCGAAGTGCCTCGTGACACTCGGCGTGCCGCATACCCACTGTCAAAAAACGAATGTGGGGGGCAGAACAATGCATGGCGCGGAGCGGCCGCTGCATGCGCAGCCTCTATGCGCAGACCGCCAGCGAGCCATCGGCGGGATTCCAACGGCAGCCCGCTGCGCAGCACGAACGCGGAAGGCACGCAAGGCGACGACTACGTCCGGACTCCGCATCAGTGGGCACCGATGAGCAGATCGCGCAGACGGCTCCGACCTCGATGCAGCCGAGAGGCGACGGTGCCGACCGGGATGTCGAGCAGCTCGGCGATCTCGGTGTTGCGGTATCCCTCGATGTCCGCGTAGTAGATGGTCAACCGCAGGTCTGCGGGCAGTGTCCGCAGCGCTCGGTGAGCCTTGCCTGGCAGCGCTGCCATCGCCTCCGCCTCGGCCGATGGCGGGCCACCGTGCATGCCTGCCGGGACGTTGCCGAACATCGCGTCGGTGATGTCGGCGCTGAGCTTCTCCGACGGCCGACGTTGCGCCGCCCGATAGCGATCGACCCACGTATTGACCATGATCTGGCACAGCCATGACCGCAGATTGGACCCTTTGCGGAACTTGCCGTACGAGACATAAGCCTTGAGCATGGTGTCCTGGACCAGGTCTTCGGCGTCCACGCGCTGACGGGTGAGGTACCACGCGCGACGGAGCAGGTATTCACCGTGCGGGAACGCTTCACGAACGAATTCTTCGCTGCGATCGTCGGTTTGGGGCATGGCATACCTTTCTGGGAGCTCGACGTCGGCGGCGCGGTACAGAAGTCGCGCAATGACGCACCGCACTACCGGCATTTGGTGTCAACCACCTTCCAATGGGCCCCGCTCGGTCTGCGGGACTGCACACCCATTTCGTTGGTGGCGACGTGTGGCGCCTCGTCGCGCGATGTCTTGAAGCCTGTCGCGTCTCCGCCTGAGAACTTTCAGATTGCGTGGAGTCAGCATGGATATCCTAGCTCATCTGAGGACACGTGATACCAGTTAAAGACGGGGCACTCGGTTTCGAGTCCTCACAGAGCATTTCGTGCCGGCGCTTTGACTTCTGATGGCACGCGCCATATGATATCGCGGGCTCGTCGTTGACCACGGCCTCGATCCCGTCTCCCCTCAACGAGGTCAGATCGGAGCCACGAAGATGCCCCTCGGACCGCGCAACGTCGCCGACGCGCCCCCATCACGGCTCACCATCGGTGACTTGCTGCGAGCAGCAGCCAGGGATGAGCCCGACCTCGTAGCCCTGCGCGAGGGCGTCGCCCCCGGTGCCGTGGCGCGGTCCTGGTCCTACGCGCAGCTGCTCGACGTATCCGAACAAGCCGCTCGCGCCTTGCTCCAGATTGCCGAACCGGGTGAACGGGTGGCGATCTGGGCACACAACGTGCCGGAATGGATCCACGTTCAGCTCGGCGCTTCGTTGGCCGACATGACCGTAGTCCCGGTGAACCCCGCGCTCCGCTTCGAGGAAGCCGCCTACGTCCTGGGCCATTCCGCAGCCAGCGTCGTCTTCCACGTCGAGGAGTACCGCGGCTCCGACATCGCGTCGGACGTCGCCGACCTGCGTCGACGACTCCCCGCACTCCGCCACGCAGTACCGCTGTCGACCTTCGACGCGTTCCGCCACGAGCGCGACGATGCGCGGCCGCTACCGGTGGTCGCAGGGACGCACGTGGCGCAGATCCAGTACACCTCTGGGACCACGGGTCGACCCAAGGGCGTGGCACTCACCCACCAAGGCGTCGTCACCTCTTCGGCGCGCGCCAGCCAGCGCCTCGGTCTTCGGGCAGGCGATGCCCACGTTCACGCGATGCCGCTACATCACGTGGCGGGATTGGTCGTCGTCGCCATGGGGTGCATCCACAGTCGAAGTCGCAACGTCATGCTCCCCACCTTCGATCCGGGCCTGCAGCTCGCCGTGACCGCACAGGAGAAGTCGGCCGTCCTCAGCGGAGTTCCCACGATGCTGCGGGCCGTTCTCGACCACCCGTCTTTCGATGCGGCGGACCTGTCGTCACTACGAGTGGCCGTCTCCGGCGGCGCATTGGTCGAACCCGCGCTCGCGCAACGCGTGGAGACCCAGCTAGGGGTGCCCCTGGCCATCGTCTACGGCCAGACGGAGAGTTCGTCGATCATCACGATGACCAGCCCGGCCGACGAGGCACGCGACCGCTGGAACTCGGTGGGACGACCATTCCCGGGTATCGAAGTCCGCATCGCCACCGCGGGCAACCCAGGGGTGGACGAGGGCGAAGCCGGTGTCGGAGAGGTATGCGTCCGCGGCGAAAACGTCATGGCCGGTTACGTGTTGGAGGAAGCGATGACCGCCGACACCGTCGATGCCGAGGGGTGGCTGCACACTGGCGACCTCGGCTGGATGGACGAACGCGGCTACCTCCACATCTGCGGACGGCTCAAGGACATGATCATCCGCGGCGGTGAGAACGTCTATCCGGCCGAGGTGGAGTCGGTGCTGGTTCGTCACCCCGCGGTGGCCGAGGCGTCCGTCGTGGGCGCCGCCGACGACTACTGGGGCGAACGTCCCGTCGGATTCGTGAGGTGGTCGGCCGGAAGCGAGAGCACCGCGGACGACCTGCAGACGTTCTTGGGCGAAAGTCTTGCACCACAGAAGATTCCTCGCGAATGGCATGTCGTAGAGGCGTTCCCGATGAATGCGGCAGGCAAGATCCTCAAGACGAGACTGCGGGAGCACCTCGCGGGCGGCTCGTCCCTCGCCGCGTGTACGCCGTTGCGGTGACGTGACCGCCACGGGAGCCAGCCACCAACTTACCGCGCCGGGCACGGCGCCCCCGGGAAAGTGAGTTCATGGACATCAGCGTGTTCGGTCTGTTGAGCGACGCCGCCGACCAGGATCCCGTCGACGCCGTGGTCGCCAATTTGGCCATGCTTCGCGACGAGGGATTCCGTCGGGTGTGGATGGGCCAGTGGCCAATGGACCTAGATCTCCTGACGATCCTCGCCGCCGCGATGCGCGAGATCGACACGATAGAGGTCGCCAGCGGCGTGGTCCCAATCCAGAATCAACACCCGATGCTGCTCGCCCAGCGGGCACTGGCCCTGAGCGTCATCTCGGGCGGACGATTCTCACTCGGCGTCGGCCTGACACACGCCGTCGTCTCCGAGGAGTGGTGGGGCATCCCCTGGGACAGACCAATTCGCCGCCTCAACGAGTATCTCGACGGACTTCAACCCCTGCTCGCGGGCGAGGAGGTTGCCGCCGTCGGAGAGACCGTGACGGCGCGGGGGTCGATCGCATCGGGCCCAGCCCAGCCCGTCGAGGTCTACGTCGCGGCGCTGGGACCGAAGATGTTGCAACTTGCGGGGCGGCGGACCTCGGGCACGTTTACGTGGATGACCGGGCCCGAGACGCTGTCGACGTACGTCGGTCCGGCCATCCGTGGCGCAGCCGCCCTGGCCGGCCGGCCGGCCGGATCGGCGCGGGTGGTTGCGGGGCTGCCCATCGTCGTCACCGACGACGTCGACGGCACCTTGAAGCACGCGGCCGACCACCTCGCCTTCTACGGCACACTGCCGTCGTACCGCAAGATGCTCGACCGTGAGGGCCTGACGGGTCCCGAGGACGTGGCGATCGTCGGCGACGAGACGGCGGTGGGGGCCAAGCTCGACGAACTGCGCGAGGCAGGCGTCGACGAGTTCGTCGCCGTCCTCATCGGCGAGTCCGCCGAGGTGCGCCAGCGCACGCGAGCGGCGTTGCGCGAATACGGCGGCCGGGGCTAAGGATTGGCAGCTCGTGGGCCACCTCGGGAGCACGCCACTGCGTCGACTGTGTCCTGCCTACGGGCGCGCGGATCGGGCTCCGCCGAACGATGCCGCCGGGAGCTAGCCCCCGGCGGCATCCTGGTCGTGCGGCGCTATTGCTGCCGCAACAGGTGTGCGCCGCGCTCGGCGATCGCGTACACCGTGGCGACGGTGTTGTTCGACGGAAGCGAGGGCATCACCGATGCATCGACGACGCGTAGGCCGTCGATGCCATGCACCGTCAAGTCGGTGCCGACGACGGAGTCGACGGTGTCACCGATGGCACAGGTTCCGATGGGATGGTAGTGGCTGCCAACGCTTGCCCTGACGTATGCCCGCAACGCATCGTCGCTGGAGAACGCCGGCCCCGGGATGATCTCGGGACCGCGCCACTCGTCGAGCGCGGATGCACTGCCGATCTGATGACCGATGCGTAATCCACGCACGAGTACCTCCAGATCGCGTTCGTCGCCAAGGAAGTTGGGGTCGACGAGCGGTAGCGACGCGGGGTTGGCATCGGCCAACCGGACGGTGCCGCGACTGTGGGGCTGCATGCCGGACACCGACAGTCCGAAGACGTTGGGAACTTCCGGCTGGGCACCGGCAAGATTTTCGGCGAACATCAGTTGAATGTCCGGTGCGTCGCTCTGTGCCAGTTCCGACCGGATGAGACCGATGACCTCACCGTGGTTGCGCGTCGACGGGGACACCATGCGCGCCGAGGCCCAGATCGCCGCCGTCATGGGGTGGTCCTGAAGGTTCGAACCCACCCCGGGGCGATCGTGGAGCACCGCGATGCCGTGATCCCGAAGGTGTTGCGCCGGACCGATACCGGACAGCATCAACAATTGTGGGGTGCCGATCGCCCCGGCGCACAGAATCACCTCGCGCGCATTCGCCGTCACCGTCGACGGGCCGATGCCGTATTCGACACCGGTGACACGATCCCCGTCGAACGTCACGCGGTGAACCAGCGCGTTGGATTCCAGCCGTAGGTTGGGCCGCCCCGGCCCGTCAGTCAGGTAGGCGTTCGCCGCGGACTGCCTGCGTCCGTTGACGATGTTCAGATCGACTGCACCAAAACCGATCTCGTTTCCACCACTGATGTCGTCGGCAGACGGATGCCCGCATTCGACGGCCGCGCGCAACATGGCAGCAGGAATCTCGTGAAGGATGGAGGCCGGTCCGACGACCAACGGACCGTCTTGGCCGCGAAGAGTCGCCTCGCGGCCAACCGCCGTCTCACTGCGCTTGAAGAAGGGCAGCAGATCGTCGAACGCCCAGCCCTTGGCTCCCCGCTCGGGCCAGTCGGCGTAGGACTCTCGGTGGCCACGTGCGAAGACCATCGCGTTGATGGCGGACGATCCCCCAATTCCCTTGCCGCGTCCGATGTGCGGGGACGTACCCGTCGCCGCTTGGACGGTCATCTCGCCGCCCCAGTTCTGAGCCGATTGCAGCAACGCCGGCCACGCCGGTGGGAAGTCGCTCGTCGACGTCGTGTTGGGTGCACCCGCCTCGATCAGCAGCACCCGAACGCCCGGGTCTTCCGTAAGCCGGGCCGCGACGACGGAGCCTGCGGTTCCGGCGCCTACGACGATGTAGTCATATGAATCTGATTGTTGTGGCATTCCTCGCTCTTTCATCCTTCGATCGACGTGACCCCACGGACGAGCACGGTGCTCGTCGGTATTGTTCTCGAGAGGCCCACCCGACGGCGCCGCTCGAAGAGTTCACCCGCCGCTGGCATGGCTACTTGGGGCACCTCGGCGAGATTAACGCTGGACGTGCAGGCTTCGGCTGCCGTGGCGTGGGTCGTCAAAGAAGCAGGCACCGTCGTGAAAGAGCGTGGCACGGTCGATGCAAGGGCACTCGGGGCATGACCGCGCTCAACGTACGGCACGTGCTACCAGATAAGTGGAACAAATCGGTCGGGGCCGCGTTGTAGAATCAGATGGCGAATGACATCAGATTTGGGTCCCGTTGACCAACGGCGACCGACCCGGGAGGAATCTGCGTGAAGACACTGTTCAGCGCCGAGGGAAAGGTCAGCGGTTCGGCTCTGCCCCGCGCGGTGAGCGAGCTGGGAGCCGTACTCGAGCAGGAACTGGTGAAGGTGCGGCTGCACCCCGGTGTCGCAGGCTCGCCCGCTGACTTCGTCGTCGGGTCCTACCGCCACCGACGACTGGACGGCCTGTCGATCGCACACTTCACGGGGAGCCCGATGACGAGCTATCGAACGCCCGGCGACATCCGCCGGGGACCTCGAAACGACTACCTGGTGGCCGTCCACCTACGCGGGACCGTTCGCATGGCTCAGGATGGTCGACGTGCGACGCTCGAGCCCGGCGACATCGCCCTACTCGACACGTCACGGCCCTATGCAATCGAATTGAGCGGCAGCGATCGGTTCGAGCACGTACTCATAGGCGTGCCTCGTCGTCGTCTCAACGCCGCGGGCGTGCACTCCTCGGCGATCACCGCAGTCCGTGTGGACGCCTCGAGCGTCGCGGGCCGCGTGTTGGCACCGTTCTTCGTGACGGTCGTGGACCCCGACTGGACCGAGTCTGCCCTCACGGGTCGCTTCCTCGACTCAGGTCTCGATCTGTTGGGGGCCACGCTCCAGCAGATCGCCGGTTCCCGTTCTCCTCTCTCCCCGCATGCGCAGACCTTGCTCCACGTTCAGCGTGAGACGCGGTATCAGCTGGGCAATCCCGAGCTGACACCGGCTGACGTCGCTGCCGCATGCGCGATCTCGGTTCGGCAGCTGTACCGCGTGTTCGCTCATGGCGGATCCACCTTCGGTACATGGGTTCGGGAGCAACGACTCGCCGCGAGCTATCGGGATCTCACGGATCCCAGCCTGCGCCACCTCAAGATCGGCGAAGTTGCGAAGAGGTGGGGGTACCGCAGTGCAGCGCACCATTCCCGAGACTTCAGCGATCGTTACGGCGTTCGACCGAGTGACGTGCGAAGGGACGCGTCTCGCATCGACGTGTGACGGCCGCCGACCAGGTCGACGATGCCCAAGGCGCAGGTGGGTGCGGACATCTCGCTGTGAGTCCCCACCCACCTGCCTGCAGCGGCGCAGCGCCACCATGGCACCCTCACGCGGTGAACGCAGGCAGGTCGATCCCGTAGCGCGCGTTCTCCTCTGGCGTGCTCAGCACGTAGCCGTACTCTGCTGACTTCGCGAGGAAGTGAGCGAGTTCGGCGTCCGTCGGCGGCGTCAGCGGCTCCGTTGCCGGGCGGCCAACTTCTTCGAAGAACCTTCCAAGCCGCGCGGTGGTGATGATCATGTCGACGGCCGGTTCATCGGAGACGTTCCGGTGTGCGTGCACGGCGTGTCCAGGGATGCGCAGATAGTCACCGGCAACGCACTCGCGCCACGCCAGCGATTCGCCATCCGACACCAAGACCTGCTGCCGGCCGGACAGAATGAAGAAGTCCTCGAAGTCGTCGTGCCGGTGCATCGGTACGACCGAGCCGGGCGGAACCACCCCCCGAAGCACGCAAATGTCTTCGTAGAAGCTCACGATCTCGACCGTGGCGTTGATGACGTCCAGCGTCGGGGTGGGAGGTTTTGCAGCGAGGTCTGCAAACAGTTGGCTGTAGATCGGGGGTGTCGCCATCATCTCTCTCGTTTCCTGGGGTGGCTGGGACGTCGAACGGCCGACCCTTTGTGGCCGCGACCGATGGCGGGAGCCAAGTCCCGCCGGCCGAGGCTATCCGAACTACCTGACGCGGACGAGTGCGTGGCGCCGTGGGGCAAGCCATCTGGCGTCCTGAGCACAAATTCGAGACGGCCGTAGTCCGCAGCAAGCGTGGTGTTGACGGCATTCAGGGCAACATTCAGGGCAACGACATTCAGGGCAGCGACATTCAGGGCAACGGCATTCAGGGCAACGACCTATCTTCTGAACGAACGCGCTGCCAGATAGCGACCCGGTTGATGGCTTTCCGGGCATGACCACTCCTCGTTGCGATGGCTCGTCAGAGTGGGAGGCTCGGCCCCCGCACCGCGTCGCCGTCGTACACCGTCGCCCACGGGGGCTGGCGACGAACCGGGGTGAGTCGTCATCGGACGTTTCCCGTCACCAGATCAGTTATATGCTTGACCAGGCAGACCCGATCCAGGGCGGCGAACGGAGACACGCCATGAGGGACTATGACGGCAAGTCCGCGACCCAGCGGATCGCGGAGCGGCGCGAGCGTCTCATCGACGCGGGTTATGTGCTGTTCGGCGAGTACGGATACGCCGAAACCTCCATCCGTATGGTGCTGCGGCAGTCGGGGCTGCAGGACCGCTATTTCAACGAGAGTTTCGCGGACCTGGATACGCTCCTGGCAGCGGTGCACGCACGGATCGTCGAGGAGGAGTTGGTCGCGTGCCGGGAAGTGACGGCCGCTACAGGCGGATCAGCCACGGATCGCGCTCGAGCGGTACTCGAGGTGATGATGCGCTCCTTGGATCGAGACAGGGGACGCGCCCGAATCAAGCTGCACGAGGTGCTCAGCGCCGGTCCCGCATCTCGAGCCCAACGCCGTAAGGACATGGACGCGATGGCGGCGATCGTCGCGGATCTGCTACCTGGCGGTGCCAAGCGCAGCCGGCAACTAATTGCGGTGAGTCTGGTCGCCGCCACATACGAACTCGCGAACGCTTGGCTGGACGGCGAGCGCGGCCTTAGCCGCAAGGGTGTCGTGGACCTGGTGATGATGCTGTTCGAGTCGGTCAGTGAGCACGTGTCGTCGGATCGACCGACGCCCCCGCACCCTTTGGCGCCGACCTCGGCCAAACCCCGCAAGGAGCCGGTGCGTTCGCGTCGATGAGTCGCGCCGAAGGTCCATTTGGGTGAGTGGTGGCTAGCCTCGAACCCCGACCGGGTAGTCGACGCCCCCACCTACGACCTGGCCGCGAGACGGTCGTGCCACCCGCTCTGAAGTCGATCGCCATGTGAAACCGCCGGTTGTGGTTGATGTTCCCTTCACTGGATCACCCGCGGAATGCATCAGGAGTCATCTGCGTTCAGATAGGGAGTAGGCGAAGGCCCTCGACGCGGCCGCCTCGATACCGGGAGAGGGTCATGCGAGACGATGGAAGCGCCGCCGCCGCACGGCGTCGAATGACGCTGATCAGCGCTGGACTCGAACTCTTCGGCAAGAATGGCTTTTCGGGTACAACGATGCGGGCGGTGCTGCGTCGCACCGGTTTGGAGGCACGTTTCTTCACCGAGCACTTCGCCGACATGGATTCACTGCTGGCCGCGGTCTACAAGCAGGTGATCGACGAGGAAGCCGTCGTGCTTCATGCTGCGATGGCTGCTACCGGCTGCTCGACCAAGGACGGCGTCCGGGCGATGCTGGACACCCTCACCCGGTGGCTAGAAGAAGCTCCAGGGCGGGCGCGGATCAAGCTTAGGGAGATTGCGCTTGCGGGGCCAGAGTGCCGTCGACAGCGTCAGGCAGCGCTTGACACGTTCGCAGCCTTGATGGCTGAGTCGCTGCCGCCCGGTGATGACCCGGACCGGCGGCATATCTGCATCGGTCTGCTCGCGGCATCCGAGCGATTGCTCGCCGAGTGGACGCAGGGCGGCTCACAGCTCACTCGGGAGCGAGTAGTCGATCTGGTGATGTTCTTGGTCGAGTCCGTCTGGGACCGGATCGAGAACGGACGGTAGTCCCCACGGTCTCGCCGGTTACCGGCATGCGTACCCGGTCTCCTCCGTAAGCACGTCACCAAAGGGCACAGCGGTCCGTCCGCCTCGAATCCCGTGAAGGAAACGCTTCCGCAGCCGTAGGCGTCTCTATGGGAGCAGGAAAAGAACGCCGTCGGGTAGCGCCCCCGATACTACGCAGGAGTAGCACACCGTGATCCGCCCAAAAGTCCTCAGCCGAGGGAACTTCGACCCGATCCCATCCGGGCCGGGTCGGCAGTCGGGCGGACGGGCCGAGAACGAAGCCGAATGGTCGGAGCTATTCGCCGACGACGTCTGCGAGGCCGACGGCGTGGAAGTCGAGCGCCGACGCACCCCGCTGGCTGGGGCGTTCGGGGCGGGCGCGATCGTCATTGCCGTGGCGGCCGTCGCGGCTTCGGTGCTCCTCGGCCGCTTCGCCGAGGAAGCCACCGCCGCGTCATCGACACGTACGACAGCCCCCGGTGTAGCGGCACCCAAGCCACTGGCCCAGGCACTGCTCTTGCGGTCCCTTCCCGGCGGCTTCGATGCCGATGGGTGCACCGCGACCGCAGTTCCACCGGATGCGCTCGCCAGCATCCAGTGCTCGGCCGGTGTCGACGCCGGTGGCCCAACGGCCGCAACACTCGTCGCCTATCGCGACGAGGTTGATTTGGCTACCAGATTCGTCGAATCAATGCGCCGACTACGAATCATTGACTGTCCCGGTGGATTTCAGTCGCCAGGACCGTGGCACCGCGGTCGGACGCCGCAGCAAGGCCAAGGCATTGTCGTATGTGGTTACCGGAACGGCGTGGCCACCGTTGACTGGACGAACATTGCCGATCTCACGATGAGCTCGGTTGCTGCCGATGCGCCCGAGGTCTCGGCTGGAGAGGCGCTAGACCGCATCTTCCGCTGGTGGTCGACGCAGTGAGAATGGCGCGCGACTGAAACTGCGACGCGTAGACCTTGACGCGTAGACCTTTCGATAGGCGGGGTCGTTACGCCCCCAGCCGAGCCGCGCGGTACATGCGACCGCAGCCGCGCTCGTCGTATAGGACCAACGTCCGGGAGAGGTGCCACACCGCCCGGCTCCCGCATCGAATCGACCAGCGTCTCCCCCTGGTGCGGGTGCCGACCGCGAGGCTCCCTCCGGTACTGAGGGGGATATCAGTAATCCGCCGAAAGGCCGATGTCTCGCCACTGTTCCTGGTCCTTGGCGGTGCGCTCGAGCTTGGCGGCCACGTCGTTGATGGCATTCGCGCCCAGCTGAATCCGAGGAGGAAGGTCGGGGCGACCCGCAAGGTCAACGATGATCGCAGCGGCCTTGCGAGGATCGCCGGCTTGCTCCTTGTTGGATTCCACCGCCCAACTGCGGGCGCTTCCGCCGCTCTCGCTGTAGTCCGCGATCTGGGCGTCCGCCACGTGCAGGCTGGTTGCGTCGAGGAAGTCCGTACGGAACGGCCCGGGTTCGATCGCGGTCACCCGGATGCCCATCGGCGCCAACTCCTGCGCCATCGCATCCGAGAGTCCCTCGACGGCGAACTTGGTGGCGCAATAGACACCCCACCCCGCCCACGAGACGAATCCTCCAACCGAGGACAGGTTGACGATTAGGCCAGAGCGTTGCGAACGTAGATGAGGCAGGACCGCCCGGGTCACGTCGAGCAGGCCGAACACGTTCACGTCGAACGCCGCACGTGCTTCGGCGTCAGAGGTTTCCTCGACCGCGCCCACCAGCCCGCGTCCCGCGTTGTTGACCAAGACATCGATGCGCCCGAACCGTTCGATCGCCGCATCGACTGCAGCGTTGATCTGATCCGGTAGGTGCACGTCCAGGTCTACCGCGAAGAGCCGATCATCCGCCTGCGGGAATGCCGCGCTCACGCTGCCGGCATCGCGCGCAGTGGCCACGACCCGATCACCACGCCGAAGGGCCTCGCGAGCGATCTCGCGGCCGAACCCGCGCGACGCGCCGGTGATGAACCAAACAGACATGTGGCACTCCCCTTCGAGGATCGTTGGTCTTGCATGCGGATACCGCTTCTGTCGACGAGGTTAGCGACTGTGACCGCCGATGACTTTCGCTGGCGCTGGCGGTCAAGGGATTTGGCGCCCTCGGGCAACGCCGGCGTGGACGCATTCCCGTCGGATTGCTATCGTACATTTGTGGGTCATCTGACCCCAGATGGTCAATCGCGGCGTGATCGTGACGATCGGCAGGCTCTTGAGCCGTTCCCAGCCGCAAGAGCCGCGCACGCGATTCTCAACCGAAGGCACAATCAATATGACATCAAGGACAACGGCTGTCGACATGGTCGACGCCGGATCGCGACAAGTGAGTAGGGCCGTACTGGTGGGTGCCAGCCCCTCGGATTTGTTCGCCATTGCCGCCGACCCGCGTCGGCATGCCGAACTGGATGGCTCCGGCACCGTGGTGGGCAACGTTAGCGTGCCAACGGCCGTGGTTGAAGGTAGTAGGTTCTCGACCAAGATGCGCCGTCTCGGGCTGCCCTACCGCATCACCAGCACGATCACGCGGCTGATTCCCGATCAGGTGATCGAATGGCGTCACCCCCTGGGGCATCGCTGGCGCTGGGAGTTCGAGAGCGTCGCCCCAGGCCTGACGCGCGTGGTGGAGACCTTCGACTACCGCGACACCGGGTGGCTCAAGGATTTCATCAAGTTCTATGCGGCAACGGGTTTCGTCAAGGCAAACGCAGCAGGCATCGAGTCGACCCTGTTACGCCTGCGAAGTCGCTATCCGGTCCGCTGACCTCGCCGTAGCGTCCACCATCAGCCGAGGCAGGACT
>NZ_JBEVLO010000312.1:0-2631 GCF_040509115.1 Mycobacterium sp.
CGGCTCGCCGCCGGACTCGTCGTCGCGCTTGGGCGCGGCAGTCACCGACTCGGGCTTCTTCGGCTCGGCGGCCTCGGCCTGCTTCTGCGCCGATGCACCACCCTTGTTCTCGGTGTCGTCGGCGGGCGTCTCCGCCTCATCGTCGGTGTCCGGTTCCTTGACCGCCGGTTCCGAGGTCCCGGGCTCGGTGGTGATGGGCTCGGTGGTGATGGGCTCGGTGGTCCCGGGCTCGGTGGTGATGGGCTCGGTGGTGACGGGCTCCGTGGTGACGGGTTCGTCCTGCTCGGTGGTGACGCTCGGCTCGGTGGTCACGTTCAGCTCGGTGGCCACCCCCTCCTCGCCCTCCTGCGTCGGCGCGTTCCCGTTCTCCTCGGAAAGCGAGCCTGCCAAGGGATCGTCACCCTCAGCAGCCTCGGCGCTGAACCCCATCCGGGATGTCACCGCCAGGTCCTCGTTCGACGTCACCGACATCTGGTTGGCCGTCGCGCTTGGCGGATTGAAGATCTGGGCGATCGCCGTGACGATCGAGTTCATGAAGCCCGCAAGTGTCTGCGTGAAGAACGTCGACACACTCTGGCTCAGGTTCTGGAAGGCCTGTGACGCGTTGTTGAGGAACGCCTGGATCACCGCACTCAGCGCGACGAACGGATCCCCGGGGTTGACGCTGATGGGCGGGTTCACCACGGGCGGTGGGTGCGCTGCGATCCACGCCGCGATGGCCGCGGCGGCAAGCTTGGGATCGCCGTTGTCGAAGTAGATGCCGAAGTTGTCCTCGTAGCTGTTGGTACCGGTCGCGAGGTCGGTCATGGTGTGAATGAACATCGGCCCGGTGTAGCCGAGGCTGTTCCACGCCGTGAGGAAGTTCGTGATGACCGTCGCCTGCTGTTCCTCCGTGATGCCGCCGGCGGTGGGTACGCCGAACTCGGTGGCCCAGATCAGCTTGTCGTCCGAGTTGGCGAGCATCACCTCGCGCAACGCCGCCAGCTGCTCGTACGCCGAGCCGGAGTAGCCCGCACCCGCCGTGAATTCGCTGCCCAGCGGGTAGGCGTACGGATGGAAGGACAGCGCGTCGAACCATCCCTTGGCCCCTGCGGCGTACATGGCGGCCACGAAGTCCTGGGGTGTCATCGAGAACCCGGGGATGTTGCCCGCGGAGCTCACCACGCCACCGACCACGGTGATCGACGGATCGACGCCCTTGATTGCCGTGTAGGCCGCCTGGAGGAGATGGGTGTAGGCGACGGGGTCGATCGGGTTCAGGAACAGCGCCGCGTTCGGCTCGTTCCAGATCTCGTAGGCCGAGATCTCGCCCGCGTATCGCTCGGCCACCTCCTTCGCGAAGTTGGCGTAAACCGCGGGGTCGGGTTGGGCGTTCACGCCGCCATTGCCTGCCCAGGCCGGGGTGTGGCTGATGATGCCCAGAATGCCGAGGTTCGCGGCATGGGCCTTTTCGACGATGTCGTCCACCAGATCCCAGTTGTAGACACCGGGGGCGGTCTCGACGAAGTTCCACGGAATCTGGATGCGGACGTTGGTCACCCCGAGCCCGACCATGTCTTCGATCGCCTCGTCGACCTCGCCGAGGTTGTACGACAGATAGGGCTCCGAGATGCCGACCGATCCCTTGGTCTCGTCGATCGCCGCGGTCGGGACTACGTCGTAGCTAGTCGAGCGCGCCAAGTTCGGCAGCAATTGACTCGCCGCCGCGCAGGGCACCGCGACCGCGATGATTGCCACGACGAACTTCGCCGCATATCTGCGCCTGACCCGGTGCATCCATTCCCCCATTGATCAACTCCTCGCTAGGGGGGATTCGTAAGAGTCCCCGACCGTGTGGTGCGCTGAAATTAACGCATCAGCCGGTTGCTGTCACTGCTTTCTCGGTATGTGCGCGAAAGTTCACTGTGTGACCATCGGCTGCGATCACACCACTGGAGTTGTTTGCCCTATGCATTCCAGTCGGCTGTGCCGCACCCAATCTGAACGTTGCCACACGGCGTGGCTCATCGGCCCTCAAGGCGTGGGATTTTCGCGAACAGTCGACCAGTGTCGCGCGCGTAGCAGATTCTTGCGTTAGCAAACAGGCTCAAAGATGGCGGCGAGGCGTGTTTGCGCTGAAGGGTGCAGATCCAGCAAAATTCCCGCCGCACATTCGGGCTCAAGCTGCGGATGCAGCACTCTCAGCCGTTTGCCAACGGACCTGTGTTCCAAGCAAGTGGTTGCGCCAGAAGTGCGGTTCTGCGTCGGGTGGCGAGAGGTAGACCCGCCGTAATTGACGCGTACAGCAAAATGGCGCCGGACCACGATCACGGTCGTCGGAGGGCGGCCGGGCGATGTCCGGGTCCGTCGCTGGCGTTGCACGTCGGGGAAATTCCGCTATGTGGCAGCCAAGGTCAGATTCATGCGGGGACGATCCTGGTCACCACCGCGTCTAGTCGAGTGACCGAAACGGGACACGATGACTTCGCGACGACCTGCGCGCCCGTTGGACTACCGGGCCGGTCCCCGAGATCCGAGGCGCAGCAACGCAGCGCCGGTGGCGGTGTCCATCGCTCGGCGCGTCGTCATCGTGGTCCGCGCTGCCGCGGGCTCCGCCGGGCTCAAGCTGCCGGATCGAACCGCACGCGATAC
>NZ_JBEVLO010000313.1:0-16728 GCF_040509115.1 Mycobacterium sp.
CCAAGTATCCGGCCCAATTCGTCAAGCGCCGCAACAGGATCAGCGAGAACCTCGTTGAGCCCGGCCATCAAGAGATTGCCGATGGGATGGCCGGCCAGCGCACCGCTGCCGCCGAACCTGTGTTGCAGGATCGTCGCCCACAGCCGCCCGTGTGGACTGTCAGATGCCAAGGCCGCCAGCGCCATTCGCAGATCAACCGGCGGGACCACATCGAGTTCGCTGCGCAGCCGCCCAGACGAACCACCGTCGTCGGCCACCGTCACAACCGCGGTGACATGCGGAGTCAGCCTGCGTGCCGCGGACAACGTGGCGTAGAGCCCGTGGCCGCCCCCCAGCGCGACGATGCGCGAACTCATTCGCGGCCCAGATCGCGGTGCAGCACTCGCACCGTGAGTTGGTCACCGCCCTGCAACCGTCCCGCCAGCGCCTCGGCCATTGCAACGCTGCGATGCTTACCGCCGGTGCATCCGATGGCTACGGTCATGTAGCGCTTTCCCTCCCGCCGGTAGCCCTCGATCACGAGTTCTAGCAGTCGATGGTAGGTGTCGAGGAACTCCTCCGCGCCCGGCTGCCCCAGTACATACTCGCGGACGGCAGGATGCTGCCCGCTGTGGCGCCGCAGCTCGTCGACCCAGTGCGGGTTCGGCAGGAACCGCACGTCCATCACGGTATCGGCGTCCATCGGCAGCCCGTATTTGAAGCCGAACGACTCGACGGTCACGCTGGTGTAGGCCACCGTCTCGCCGCCGAATGCCCGTTCGATGGCCTCGCGAAGCGCAGGAACGGACAGCTTTGAGGTGTCGATGACCAGATCCGCGGTCGCAAGCACCGGTGCCAGCATGGCCCGCTCTGCGGCGATGCCCTCCGCAAGGGTCTGGTTGCCCTGCAGCGGGTGGCTGCGGCGGTTCTGCTCGTACCGGCGAACCAGGATGTCGTCGGATGCCTCGAGGAACAACACCTGCGGTGTGATATCCCGAGTCGCCAAATCCTTACGGACCCAATCCAAGTCGCCGGTGAAGCCCTTGGATCGCACGTCCATCACTACCGCGAGCTGGGTTATTCGCGAGCCCGCAGCCAAACCGAGATCGACCATGCGGGCGATGAGTTCGGGCGGCAGGTTGTCGGCGACATACCAGCCCAGATCTTCGAGCACCTTGGCCGCCGTGCCTCGACCGGCGCCGGACAGCCCGGTGACGAGCACGACGTCGATGCCTGATTCCGCGACTGACCCGCGGGGCGCGTCCTGCCCCCGCACATCTTCACCCGTTTCGTGTTCTGTCATCCTGATGCTCTGGTCTGATCATCTCCGATAACCGGGGCGGGCGCTGACGATTCGGGCGCTACACCGAGGGCTTCTGCCACGGCCTTCGCGGTCGCCAGCCCGATACCAGGCACCGAAGTGATCTCCTCGAGGCTGGCCTGCTTCAGCCTTGCCACCGATCCGAAGTGGGTGACCAGCGCTTTCCGCCGGTGCTCCCCCAAACCTGGCACCGAATCCAGTGCCGAGGCCGTCATCCGCTTGGACCGCTTGCTGCGGTGGTAGGTGATCGCGAACCGGTGGGCCTCATCGCGGACCCGCTGCAGCAGGAAGAGCCCTTCGCTGTTGCGGGGCATGATCACCGGGTCGGGCTCCGATGGCACCCATACCTCCTCCAGACGCTTGGCCAGCCCGATCACCGCGACATCGGTGACGCCGAGGTCCTCGAGCACCGCAGCGGCCGCGTTGACCTGCGGGGCGCCGCCGTCGACGACGTACAGGTTGGGCGGATAGGCGAACCTGCGCGATTTCCCCTCCGCGGTAAACAAATTCGAGTTCTGCAGATCCGATACGTGCCGCGCGAACCGTCGTCGCGTCACCTCCGCGATGGATGCGACGTCATCGGAACGCCCATCGCCGGCCGCCTCGCGGATCGCGTAGTGCCGGTAGTCGGACTTGCGCGGCAGACCGTCTTCGAACACCACGAGGGACGCCACCACGTCGGTGCCCTGCACGTGGCTGATATCGACGCACTCGATCCGCAACGGGGCATCAGCCAGCCCGAGTGCTTCCTGAATGCTCTGCAGTGCAGCGGATCTCGCGGTGAAATCACCCGCCCGCTTGAGCTTGTGCTGCGTGAGGGCGTCCCGCGCGTTGCGTTGGACCGTCTCGGCCAGTGCGCGTTTATCGCCTCGCATAGGCACCCGAAGCGCCACCCGTGACCCTCGAAGCCCGCACAACCACGTCTCCAGCTCGTCGGCATTGGGCGGCAGCACCGGCACCAGGATCTGGCGGGGCACCGGGTTGGTCGACTCGTCGCCCGTGCCGCCCAACTCGGCCTGATCACCGTAGAACTGCGTGAGGAACTGCTCGACCAGATGCCCCTGACCGGAATCCTCCGGATCACCGGACTTTTCGACGACCCAGCCGCGCTGGCCACGGACCCGACCGCCACGAACGTGGAACACCTGCACGGCGGCTTCGAGTGCGTCATCGGCGAAGGCCACCACATCGGCATCGGTGCCGTCACCGAAGACGACCGTCTGCTTCTCCAACGCCCGCTTGAGCGCGGAGATGTTGTCCCGCAGCCGCGCGGCCCGTTCGAAGTCGAGTGTCTGGGCGGCCTTTGTCATTTCGCGTTCCATGTCGCGAACCAGCCGGTCAGTCTTGCCGGAAAGGAAGTCGCAGAAGTCCAGCACGATCTGCCGATGCTGTTCTGCACTCACCCGCCCGATGCAGGGCGCCGAGCACTTGTCGATGTACCCGAGCAGGCACGGCCGGTCGATCTGCTTGTGCCGCTTGAATACTCCGGCCGAGCAGGTGCGCGCCGGGAAGACCCGGGTCAGCAGGTCCAAGGTCTCCCGGATGGCCCAGGCATGGGAGTACGGACCGAAGTAGCGCACGCCCTTGCGTCGCGGCCCGCGATAGACGAACAGCCGCGGGTACTCCTCGTTGAGCGTCACCGCCAGCACCGGGTAGGACTTGTCGTCGCGGTAGCGGATGTTGAACCGCGGGTCGAATTCCTTGATCCAGTTGTACTCGAGCTGCAGGGCTTCGACTTCGGTGCCGACCACGGTCCACTCGACGCTGCCAGCCGTCATGACCATCTGCCTGGTGCGCGGGGCGAGCCCGGACAGGTCGGCGAAGTACGAGTTGAGTCGGCTTCGGAGGCTCTTCGCCTTGCCGACGTAGATCACCCGGCCGTGCGGATCGCGGAACCGATATACGCCAGGCTCGAGGGGTATCGAGCCCGGCGCAGGCCGGTAGGTCGCTGGATCGGGCACGGGTCCAGATTAGTTCGCGGTCCGACAGCGAACCGCCACCGGACGGACGCGTGCCGAGTCGGTCACGTGACGGCGTCGATGAAACCGCAGTACGCGGCGGCCTTCGCCTCGTAGTTGGCGAAGAGGTCGTAACTCGCCGCGCCGGGTGACAGCAGAACCACGTCGACGTCGACGAGCGCCGATGCCGTGCGCACCGCCGCCTCGAGGGTGTCGACGAGATACGTCCTCGATGGGTGGTCGCGGGCGAAGCCGCTGCCGATGACCGCGCCGTTGGTTGGCGACTGGATCAGCGACACGTTGCGCGCCCCGCTGCGGAGGTAGGCGTCGAGTTGGTCGTAGTTGAGCTGGCGGTCCATGCCGCCGACGATCAGCGCGACGTGCTCGTCGGGGTCCATCGCCCTCAGCGCGGCAGTGACGCTCTCCCCCGTGGTCGCCAGGGTGTCGTCGATCCACCGGGTACGACCGGTGGTGCGTACGGTCTGCAACCGGTGCGGCAGCCCCTGAAACGTCCTGACGGCTGCGTCGAACTCGTCGTCCGTGACGGGCCTGCCGATCACCTCGGCCGCGGCGACGCGCGCCAACGCGCCATTGACGACGTTGTGCTCGTAGGTCATCAGCGAGCGGTTGGAACCTTCCCGCTCGCCCCTGGAACCGGTCCGGCCGACGTCCGCCGGATCGACGAGGCGCAGCTCCGGTTCGATCGCGGTGATCCCGAGCCTGCCGAGGGCGCCGACGACGTCTGGGGTGGTGACCAGCGAACGGGCTCCGTTGCGGAAGACGTTCGCCTTGGCGAAGTAGTACGAATCCCGGTCACCATGCCAATCCAGGTGATCCTCATACAGATTGGTGATCACCGCCACGGCAGGCGACGTGGTCAACAGGGCGGCCTGCTGGCTGGAGATCTCGGCGACGACGGTGACGTCGCCGTCGGGTGCGAGGTCCGACAGGGGTGTCCCGATGTTGCCTGCGACGATGGCGTCGACGCCGACGTGGTTCAGCAAATGCCCGAGAAACGACGCCGTGGTGCTCTTGCCCTTGGTCCCGGTGACACCGATGGTCGACGAACCGTGCCGAGCCATGAACCAGTCCGCGGCGCTGGAGATCCTCTTGCCCGAAGCGCGGAGCTCCTCGAAGAACGGTTGATGCCACGGCACACCCGGGCTGACGAAGACGATGTCGCAGTCCCGCAGCCGGGCGAGGTGCTCGGCACCCCGAAACACCGTCAGATTCGCCGCCAAGTCGCCCAAGCCCTCGGGTTCCTCGAAGGGTCGGCGGCCCGCGTCGTCGACGGCCTCGATGCGCGCCGCCCCCGCCGCCGCGGCGGCTCTGGCAATCGACACGCCTTCACGACCGAAACCCCAGATGCCCACGGTGGAGCCGGCGAGCTCGAACTGAGATCCGGTCACTGCCTTGCCTATGCCGACGGTCGCGTGCTCAGCGTCGCGACATACCGCGCGGGCACGTAGTCGACCGCGTTCTCGGGCTCCGGCGAGGAGGCGACGACCTTCAATTCGTCGCGCCGTGTGCGGAACTCCTCGACCAGTGACGCGCCACGCCACTCGTCGGAATCCAAGATCGACAGCAGCGACTCCGCAGCCTCGTAGTACTCGCCGACGCATTCGAATGGCTTGTGCACGCCGAGACCGACGATGTCCTCGAAGCCGGGGCGGTTCTCGTTGTCCGCGAGAAGGTTTCGGCCGAAGATGGCCTCGACTTCACTGCGTCCCAGCCGGGGTGCCATCAGCACGTACACGAACAGGCACTTTGGGCAGTGCCCGCACCACGTCGCACCTCGGCGGCCCGCGTCGATCGCGAAGGGCCGGTTGCAGCTGATGAAGTCACGGAAGTATTGGGGGCTGTCGCGGAAGCGGTCGGCGATCTCGGACTCCGAGAGCGGTCGCAGCAGCGAGAAGTACCTGTCGGGGTTGAGGCCGTACCGCGCCAACGTGTCGCGCAGCAGCGTCTCGTACGAGATGCTCTTGGACCATTGGTGATTGACGTCACGCCCCAGCCAGGTGATGTTCCCGACGTTGGACGACCGCTCGTTGGACAGCACCACCGGGCCCAGCCCGTTGGCGTCGGCGACGACGAGTCCAATCACACTGTTGATCGCCGTGACGGGAACGTGCCCGTTGTGCGCCCCACGGGCGTTGATCTCGATCAGCCCGGGGTCGATGCGTCGGGTCACCCGCACGCTGTCGAGTCCACTGATCTCGATGCACCGGTCGATTGGATCGAACTTGTTGACGCTGAATAGCATCGGCTCGAAACCGTGCCGCTTGAGGGCCTCGATGGTCACCACCGAGTCCTTGCCGCCGCCGACGGGCACCAGTGGCGCCGCTTCGCCGTCCCATGCGTCCGCGGCGGTCGGCGGGGTGTCGGCGTCGGTGCCGGTAATCGCGGGGGTCAGGGCGTCGGGCAGGGAGCTGCGGTAGGCGAACTCACCGAGTCCGCCGGCGATGAGCTCCGCGAGGTAGTCGCGCTCGAATGGGTGTGTCGGAAAGGCGATTTCGATCGACGGTGGAGCCGCCGCCTTGTAGTAGCTCGGTGAGCACGTGAGGGCGAGCAATCGCAGAAGCCGGTCGTCGGGCTCTTGGTCGCCGATCGCCGCCGCGAAGTTCACCACCTCGGTGAAGGCCACGTCGTCGGCGGGATCGACGCCCCGCAGCGTGTAGTGGGCGCGGAACGTGCCGTCGGCCTGCTCGTACCCGTCGATCGACATGGCTCGGTACGCGCCCGGGTCGAACACCTGACTCATGCCCACCTCCCGAATGGCGCCGACGAGGTGGAGTCGAACGGCAGCCGCACGCCGTCGAGTTCGGCGACCGGATGCAGCTCATACCGCGGCGAAATCCACCAGGCACGTTGCGGGCCAGTCGGAACGGCCTCGACACGGTCGATCCCGGAGACGGCGCCGCACTGTTCGAGCTGCGCCAGGATCGACGTTGGTTCGGGGTTGTCGACCCCAACCAGCTGGCCTCCCCCGGACTCGAACACCAGCGCGCCGAGGTGCGGGACTCCGCCGGTTACGCAGTCGGCGAAGCCGCGGCCGGCCAACCAGCGGGCCCGCTGATCGACGTCGCCGCGACTCGTCGTCCGCGCCGCCATGCGCCGCCACCACGGATCCGACGCGGTGTGGGCATGGGGTACGGCGTCGTCGACGGTGACGCGCACCGCTGCCCGACGGGGCCGCACCGCCGCTCCGGTGACGAAGATCTGGGGCGCACCGCCCGCCGTGGCGATCGTGACGTCGGCCGCAACCGGCGCGGCTCCGACCGTCATCCGGAATGCGGCGATCGCCGAGCTCAGCTCCGCCACGGACGGCATGGGGACGGCGAAGAAATCGGCAACCTCCCGTAGGTACCGCCAGGTGTCGTCGACGTCGAGCGGCACGCCGTCGACCAGCGGGATCGTCATTGTGGGATTGGTCCCGGGTTGCGCGATGAGCTGCGTGGCGCAGAGTTGCGGAGTATCGATTTCCGGAGCGGTCGTCGACGTGCAAAAATCGGTCACTATCAGCGAATTCTAACGTATCGCAGAACGGAGTCATGCGACGCCGCATGAGCGCCCCACCAGTCACCCGGCTCGACGAAGCGGACTGGCGTGTGTTCGCCACGCTGCGGTTGCGTGCGTTGACCGACACGCTCGGCACGCTCGACCCCCAGTATCGCCAGGAGATGACGTTCACGGCGGCGCAGTGGCGGCGCAGGCTGCGCGCCCACGCCCAGTTCGTCGCCCGCGCCGACGGTCACCTCGTCGGGTTGATCGGCGCCCAACGCGACACGGCCGAATCGGTCTACCTCTACTCGCTGTGGCTGGAGCCCGCCGCCCGCGGCAGGGGCCTGGGGATGGCGCTGGTGTCGGCGGCCCTGGACTGGGCCCGGAGCCAGAGCGCCCGCGTCGTGACCCTGCGCGTCGATCCAGCCAACGCCGCCGCGCGCGCCGTCTACGAGACGCTGGGGTTCGACGTCATCGACACCGCAGGCAAGGCGAACGAGATCACGATGTCGCTGAAGGTCGGCTGACGTACTTCGCCACCAACTCCCGCACGCGGTCCATCGCGTCGACGGCGCGCTCCTTGTCGACTGCCTGAATCGCCATCAACGGGATGTACTCGTCGTCGAGAAGGTCGACGCGGGCCCACCTCGCACCGAGCGGGAAGGACACGTCGACGACGTCCGACCACGGAATCAATCGGTAGGCCAACAGGTTTCGCACGTCGAGTCCGTCCGGCCCCACCCGCAATCGGGGCCTAGCGAAGAGCAGCACCAAGCCACCGATGATGATGCCGAGCAGCCCGATCGCCACCTGGTCGGCGGTCTGGAAGATCACGCCGGACGACCCGATCTTGAGCAGCAAGCCGACGGTGATGTGCGCCGCCGCGATCAGGACGGCCGCAGCGTAGGCGAAGTACGGCGTGAGGTGGGGCCGGACCTCCAGATCGCAGCCCGTCGGGGAACCTTCCGAGCCGGTCACGACGTCTTGCGCAGATCTCGCAGCGTCAACGCGGTGGACAGCGCGGCCGCGGTGGCCTGGGCGCCCTTGTCCTCGACCGACCCGGGCAACCCGGCGCGGTCGAGGGCCTGCTGCTCGGTGTTGGTGGTCAGCACACCGTTGGCCACCGGCGTCCCTTCGTCGAGCGACACCCTGGTCAAGCCGGCGGTGACGGCGTCACACACGTAGTCGAAGTGCGGTGTCTGCCCCTGGATGACCACGCCGAGGGCCACCACGGCATCGTGGGTCTTGGCCAATTGCTGTGCGACGACGGGGATCTCGATGGCGCCGAGCACCCGAACCACGTCGGGATCGTCGACGCCCGACGACGACGCGAACTTGCGCGCCCCGTCGAGCAGGGCATCGCAGATCGTCGTGTGCCACGTGCTGGCCACGATGGCGAGCCGAACTCCCGCCGCATCCACCGGAGGCATCTCCGGGACGCCCGCGCCTCCGCTCACCGTCGTTCTCCGCCCGAGTCGCTCACCGTCGTTCTCCCCCCGAGCCGCTCACTGCGACGCTCCGCCCACGTCAGTCGCAGGCACCGGGTAGACCGTCTCGTCGTAGTCGTCGAGGCCGATCAGGTCGTGGCCCATCCTGTCGCGCTTGGTCATCAGATAGCGGATGTTCTCGGAGTTGGCGCGCACGGGCAGCGGCACCCGCTCGATGATGTGCAGTCCGTAGCCGTCCAAACCCACGCGTTTCGCTGGATTGTTGGTCAGCAGTCGCATGGACCGAATGCCGAGGTCGACGAGGATCTGCGCCCCGATTCCGTAGTCGCGGGCATCGGCGGGCAGGCCCAACTTCAGGTTGGCGTCGACGGTGTCCTCGCCGGCGTCCTGCAGCTGATAGGCCTGCAATTTGTGCAGCAGGCCGATACCGCGACCCTCGTGGCCCCGCATGTACAGGATCACGCCGCGTCCTTCGTCGGCGACCATCGCCATGGCCGCGTCCAGCTGAGGGCCGCAGTCGCAGCGCCGGGACCCGAACACGTCACCGGTCAGGCACTCGGAGTGCACCCGGACTAGGACGTCGTGTCCGTCGCCGTCGGGTCCGCTGATGTCGCCGCGGACCAGTGCGACGTGCTCGACGTCGTCGTAGATGCTGGTGTAGCCGACCGCCCGGAACTCGCCGTGGCGGGTCGGGATGCGTGCCTCGGCGATGCGCTCGATGTGTCGCTCGTGCTTGCGCCGCCACTCGATGAGGTCCGCGATGGAGATCAGCGCCAGGCCGTGGTCGTCGGCGAAGACGCGCAGCTCGTCGGTCTGCGCCATCTCGCCCTCGTCCTTCTGGCTGACGATCTCGCAGATCGCGCCCGCGGGTTGCAGGCCTGCCAAGCGGGCCAGGTCGACCGCGGCCTCGGTGTGGCCGGGCCGCCGGAGCACCCCGCCGTCCTTGGCGCGCAGCGGGACGACGTGACCCGGCTTGGTGAAGTCGTCGGCGACGGCTGCGGGATCGGCGAGCAACCGCATGGTCGTGGCGCGGTCGGAAGCGGAGATACCGGTGCCGACGCCCTTGCGGGCATCGACCGTGACGGTGTACGCGGTGCCGTGCTTGTCCTGGTTCACCGCATACATCGGAAGCAGACCGAGCCGGTCGCAGACGTCTCCATCGAGCGGGACGCACAGGTAGCCCGACGTGTACCGGACCATGAAGGCCACCAGTTCGGGGGTCGCCTTCTCGGCGGCGAAGATCAGATCGCCTTCGTTCTCGCGGTCCTCGTCGTCGATGACCACCACGGCCTTGCCCGCCGCGATGTCGGCTATCGCCCGTTCGACGGAATCCAGCCTCGTCATCACTGCCACCCTTGCCATCCCGTCGGGACCATCGTGCTCCGCGCGTTTGGAACGCCTCTCAGTATGAACCAAACGGACGTGAAGCTTATTGCTTGCTCCTGCGGGCCCACGTTCAGGTCGTCGGCGGGTGGTCGCTGGCGAGCAACCGTTCGACGTATTTCGCGATGACGTCGACTTCGAGGTTGACGGGCGTGCCGACCGCGGCTCGGCCCAAGGTCGTCATGGCAAGCGTGGTCGGGATCAGGGACACCTCGAACCAGTCCAACCCCAGCCCCGAGACGGTCAACGAAATGCCATCGACGGTGATCGAGCCCTTCTCCACCACGTAGCGCGACAGCGCGACGGGTAGCGCGATGCGCACCACTTCCCAGTGCTCCGAGGGGGATCTGGCGATGACGTGACCGGTGCCGTCGACGTGGCCCTGGACGATGTGCCCACCAAGCCTGCCGTTGATGGCGGCGGCACGTTCGAGGTTGACGTGACTGCCCACCTCGACGCCCTGCAGGCTCGAGCGGTTGAGCGTCTCGGCCATCACGTCTGCAGTGAAGGCACCGTCCGGGAGCAGGTCGACGACCGTGAGACAGACCCCGTTGACCGCGATCGAATCGCCGTGGCCCGCGTCGGTGGTGACGAGCGGGCCGCGGATGACGAATCGGGCGGCGTCGGCAAGATCTTCCTTGCCGAGCACCTCCCCCAACTCTTCGACGATGCCGGTGAACATGATGGCCAGGCTAATCGCCGTCGAGCCCAGCGCTAACCGTCGCCCGCCTGAAACAGCTGCTTCTCCGCGAAGAACGTGGCGACGGGGTTGCCGTTGAAGTTCGCGACCGGGACGTATCCCTCCGCTTCGTACATCCGCCGAGCCCCCTCCTGCCGGGGCCCCGTGTCGAGCCGGACCACCGAGTACCCGAGCGCACGCGCTGCATCCTCCAACGCGTGCAAGAGAATTCGCGCCACGCCCCGACCGCGGGCCTCGGGGATCACGTACATGCGCTTGATTTCGCATGCCCCGTCGGGCAACCGCTTGAGACCGCCGCCACACACGGCGACGCCATCTCGGTAACCCACCAGGAACGTGCCACCCGGCGGCCCGAGTTCGGCGGGGCCTGCCTTCGGCATGTCCGGTCCGTCGATGTCCAGCCCACCGGAACCGGCACCGACGTCCCAATACAGCTCGCGCATCTCGGCGACCATCGCCGCCAACATCGCGGCGGCATCGCCGACGTCGGCCGGGACGCGCCGAAAGTCCAGGTCAGTAGCCACGATTCCACTTCTACCCGGTCCCCGGGGCAGCGGGCTACTCCCCGGTACCCACTACGATGCAGTAATGCAGACGCGCCCACGCATTGCCGTCCTGGTGTCCATCTTCGCTGTGCTCGCGCTGGTCGCAGGCTGTGGATCGTCGGGGTCGTCCGACGCCCCGCTGCCCGATGCGGCGACCCTGATCAAGGACTCGGACCAGACGACCCGCAAGCAGCAGAGCGTCCACCTGGAGCTGACGGTCGCCGGAACCATCCCAGAACTGCCCATCGAGACCCTCAGTGGGGACCTGACCAACGCCCCCGCCGTCGCGGCGCAGGGCAAGGCCACCATCCTCGCCTTCGGTCAGACGTTCAAGGACGTCGAATTCGTGGTCGCGGACGGCAATCTCTTCGGCGCACTGACCCCGGGCGGGGGCTTCACCGACTTCGGCCCCGCCGCCGAGATCTACGACGTTTCGGCGATCCTGAGTCCCGACGTCGGATTGGCCAACGTGCTCGCCAACTTCACCGAGCCGAAGGCAGAGGGCCGCGAGAACGTCGGCGGCGTCGACACCGTCAAGATCACCGGCAAGGTCAGCGGCGAGGCCGTCAACGGCATCGCGCCTCAGCTCGCCGCCACCGGCGCCGTGCCCGCCACGGTGTGGATCAAGGAAGACGGCGATCACGAACTGATCCAGGCCAAGCTGGAACCGTCGGCAGGCAACAGCGTCCAGATGACGATGACCGAATGGGGCAAGTCCGTGACCGTCACCAAGCCCGCCGTGTGATGTCGGGATCTCACGCAGCGAAAGCCGAGTCGACGGCGTCCTCCAGCCGCAGGATCGCGATCACGGCGGGCGGCCTCGCCGTCCTGCTCGGAGCGCTCGACACCTACGTCGTCATCTCCGTCATCAACGACATCATGCGGGACATCGGGATCGCGCTGAATCAGATCCAGCAGGTCACGCCGATCATCACCTGTTATCTACTCGGCTACATCGCGGCGATGCCGTTGCTGGGCAGGGCGTCGGATCGGTTCGGCCGCAAGCTCGTCCTGCAACTCAGCCTGGCCGGGTTCGCCGTCGGCTCGGTGGTCACCGCGTTGTCCGACGACGTCGTCATGATGGTCGTCGGTCGCTTCATCCAGGGCACCGCCAGTGGCGCGTTGCTCCCGGTCACCCTGGCGCTGGCGGCCGATCTCTGGTCCGCCAAGAACCGGGCCAGCGTGCTCGGCGGGATCGGCGCATCCCAGGAACTCGGCAGCGTGCTGGGGCCGCTCTACGGCATCACCGTGGTGTGGGCGCTGAACAGCTGGCGCGACGTGTTCTGGATCAACGTGCCGTTGGCGCTCATCGCGATGGTGATGATCCACTTCAGTCTGCCGGGTTCGGAGAAGGACGGTCCGCGGGAGAAGGTCGACGTCGTCGGCGGCCTGCTCCTGGCGATCGCCTTGGGGCTCATGGTCTTCGGCATGTACAACCCGTCGCCCGACGGCAAGCAGGTCTTCCCCAGCTGGGGGCTGCCGGTACTGGGCGCCGCAGTGGTCGCAGTCATCGCGTTCTTCGTGTGGGAGAAGTTCGCCAGCACCCGGCTGATCGACCCGACCGGGGTCAAGTTCCGGCCGTTCCTCGCGGCGCTGGCGTCATCGCTGTGCGCCGGGGCAGCACTGATGGTCACGTTGGTGAACGTCGAACTGTTCGGCCAGGGCGTCCTCGGCAAGGAACAGAACGAAACCCTGTTCCTCCTGCTGTGGTTCCTGGCCGCCCTCCCCGTCGGCGCCGTGGTCGGCGGATTGATCGCCACCAGGATCGGCGACCGGACCGTGGCGTTCGTCGGACTGCTCATCGCGGCCGTCGCCTACTGGCTGGTGTCGCACTGGACGGTCGACGTGCTGTCCGCGCACCACGACCTCGGGATCGTCTCCCTACCGACCCTGCCCACCGATCTGGTGCTGGCCGGCATCGGCCTCGGGTTGGTCATCGGACCGCTGACGTCGGCGACCCTGCGGATCGTCCCCGGCGCGCAACACGGAATCGCTTCCGCCGCAGTGGTTGTCGCGCGGATGATCGGCATGCTGATCGGGTTGGCGTCGCTGAGCGCATGGGGCCTGTACCGCTTCAATCAATACCTGGCCGAGCTACCGAAGCCGACGGGCGGAAATCTGCTTGAGGTCGGAAAGCAGCTCGCCGCCAACGTGAAGACGGCCTACACGATGCAATACGGCGAGATCTTCTTCATCACGATGATCGTGTGCGTGGTTGGCGCGGTGTTCGGGTTGTTGATCAGCGCCAAGAACGAACACGCCGAAGAACCCGACGCGGCGACCGAGATCATCACCGCGCAGCGGTAGCGGTCAGCAGCGCTCGACGCCCGGGCTGATCAGCTTGAGTTCGGTGCGCTCGTCGGCGTCCGGGGTGCTCAGTACCGCCCGCAGTGGGCGGCAGACCATTTGCTTGATGGTGTTCTGATCGACGGGGCGAAGGCTGAGCCAGTCCTGCAGTGCAGTCATTTGCTCTTCGTCCTTTGCGATGGTGGAGCCCTCTTTGGGCAGCCTGGCCGGAGTGACCTCGACTTTGACTCCAATTTTACGGGGGTAGCCCACATCAGCCCGGTCTCCCTGGGGCTGCTGAGGTCTCAAACCAGTAACGAGTCGCCCAACGGAGGCATTCCGTAGGTGACCCGAGTCACATTGGCGATCAAGGGAATTGCAGGTCTCACCGATCGGGGTGGTTCAGCCGGGGACCAGACTGAGGCGCAGATCCGCGCCGTGACGTTCCGTGCCGTCGAAACGCCATCGCTGCGCCTGGGCGATGCTCAGCACGCCCACGTCGTCGACCGCACTGACCGGTCCGCCCAGCAGGATGGGCGCCACGTAGGCCAGGATGCGATCCACCACTCCCGCCCGCAGGAACGCCCCCGCCAGGGTCGGGCCGCCTTCGACGAGGACGTCGGTGCGATCGGCCAATGCGCGGATCACCTCGTGGGGGTCTCTGGTGCGAATCACCATCGTCCGCGAATCGTCGTTGAGCACCCTTGCGTCCTGGGAGATGTCCCGCTCGCCAACGACGACGCGCAGCGGCTGCCGGTCGGCGAGGGTGCCGTCGGGCAGCCGCGCCGTGAGGGTGGGGTCGTCGGCGAATACCGTGCCGGTCCCCACGACGATGGCGTCGGCGACGGCGCGCAGACGATGGACGTCGGCCCGCGCCGCCTCGCCGGTGATCCATCTGCTGCTGCCGTCGGCGGCCGCGCTGCGCCCGTCGACACTCGCCGCGAACTTCCACGTGACGTGGGGCCGCCCGGTGCGTTGCCGGTGCAACCACTCCCGCAGCGGTCCGCCGGCGACCTCGTCGGCGCCCACGCCAACCTCGACCGACACACCGGCCTCCGCGAGCCTCGCCGCGCCTCCGGCCGCGACGGGATTCGGATCGGCGACGGCGTAGACCACCCGCGAGACCCCGGCGGCGATCAGGGCATCCACGCACGGCGGGGTTCGGCCGTGGTGGTTGCACGGCTCCAACGTGACGACCGCGACCCCGCCGATCGCACGCTCCCCCGCCCTCCGCAGTGCCACCACTTCGGCGTGCGGGCCGCCGGGCGGTTGCGTGGCGCCGACGCCGGCGATGGCGCCGTCGCGATCCAGAATCACCGCTCCGACAGGCGGATTCGGATACGTGGCGCCCTTGACACCCTCGGCCTGCGCGATGGCCGACCGCATGGCCGCCTGGACGTTCACCGGTCGGTCACTGCGCCAGGTGCTTCGAGGCCGCAGCCGCCTGCCTGCGCAGCGCCGCTACGGCCGCGGCCGGATCGGCCGCGCCGAAGACGGCCGAACCCGCGACGAAGCAGTCCACCCCGGCCTCGGCGGCGGCTTCGATGGTGTCGGCGTTGATGCCGCCGTCGATCTCCACGACGACGGTCAGCTCGCCAGCATCGACCAACCGGCGGACGGCGCTGACCTTCGACAACACCTCGGGGATGAACTTCTGCCCGCCGAACCCGGGTTCCACCGACATCACCAGCAGGGTGTCGAAGTCGCGGAGGAGCTCCAGATAGGGCTCGATGGGCGTACCGGGCTTGACGCTGAGCCCCGCCCTGGCGCCCGCAGCGCGGATGTCGCGGGCGACGGCGACGGGATCGTCGGCGGCCTCGGCATGGAACGTCACGTTGTAGGCACCTGCCTCGGCGTACGGCGGCGCCCATCGGGCCGGATCGTCGATCATCAGATGGCAGTCCATCGGGATGTCGGTCACCTTGAGAAGGCTCTCGACGACGGGAAGTCCGAGCGTCAGGTTCGGCACGAAGTGGTTGTCCATGACGTCGACGTGCAACCAGTCGGAGCCGGCCACCGCTGCGGTCTCGTCGGCCAGCCTGGCGAAGTCGGCGGCCAGGATCGAGGGCGCGATCAGGGGTTCAGCCATGGCGTCAGCTTAGGTTCGGCGGGAGGGAGCGAAGCGACCCGGGGTGTCCCGGGGTGTATGGGGTTCAACGCTCGACCCGAAGGGCCGCCGCGAACATGGCGTCGGTGCCGTGCCGGTGCGGCCACAGTTGAACGTACGGTCCGTCGCCGAGTCCGTCGATGGGGTTGCCCGCCTCGAACAGTGGCCGGGTGTCGATCGCCGTGACGGGGTGGCGGCGCAGGGCATCGGCGACTACCCCGACGGTCTCGGCCAGATGCGGCGAGCACGTGGCATAGAGCACCACGCCGCCTGAGCGGGTCAACGCGATGGCCGAGGCCAGCAGCTCGCGTTGCAACTTGGCCAATGGCGGCACGTCCCCCGGCTGGCGGCGCCACCGGGCTTCGGGCCTGCGGCGCAACGCGCCCAATCCCGTGCAGGGCGCATCGACCAGCACGCGATCGAACGATGCGGGTTCCAGGCCACTCTCACGGCCGTCGACGCGCAGCACGTCGACGTCCAGGCCACGAACGTTGTGCTCGACCAACTCGGCCCGATGGGGGGCAGGCTCGACCGCCGTCACGTGAGCACCCGATCCGGCTCCGATGGCGGCCAACAACGCCGTCTTGCCGCCGGGGCCTGCGCAGAGGTCCAGCCACCGATCGTCCTGCCCATCGAGCGGTGCCAGGGTCAGCGCGCGGGCCACCAGCTGACTGCCCTCGTCCTGCACCTGCGCCGCGCCGTCGCGCATCGCCGCCAGGTGCCCCGGGTCGCCACCGGCCAGGTATACGGCGTACGGCGAGTAGTTGCCGACCTCGCCGCCCACCGCGGATGCCAGCGCCTCTGCCGTCATCACGCCGGGGCGGGCGGCCAGGTGCACCAGCGGGCGGTCGTTGTCGCTGGCGAGCAGTGCCCCCAGTTCGCCTGCCTTCGCGCCGAGGGCGTCGGTGAACGCCTGCGCGATCCACCGCGGGTGGGCGTGCGTGAACGCGATGTGGCCGACGGGATCGGTGTCCGCGGGTGGAGCGAGTTCGGCGATCCAGGATTCCTCGTCGCGGGCCGCGATGGTGCGCAGGGTACCGTTGACGAAACCTGCTCGCGCCGTGTCGAATTCGATGGCTGCCTGTTCGACGGTGGTGTCGACGGCGGCGTGCGCGTCGACCCGGGTCCGCAGCAGCTGATAGGTGCCGAGCCGCAGCAGGTCGAGCAGAACGGGGTCGATCCTGTCCACCGACCGGTTCGCCGCGTGGACGATGACGGCGTCCAGCAGACCCAGAGCGCGGCACGCGCCGTAAGTGAGTTCGGTGGCGAATGCGGCGTCCCGGCCGGTGATGTCACGCTCACGCAGCAGGCCTGGCAACACCAGGTTGGCGTAGGCGTCGCGCTGCGACACGGCGCGAAGGACGTCGAACGCCGCCTGCCGCGCCGGGTCGAGGGGTTTGCGCTGCGGCACCCGGCTGCCGTGTGGACGGCCACCGCGGGGGCTGTTCCCGCGCGGACCCTGCCCGCGCGGGGTGTTGCCGCGCGGGCCCTTCCCGCGCG
>NZ_JBEVLO010000314.1:0-26794 GCF_040509115.1 Mycobacterium sp.
GCGGATGCGGGGGTCGGCGCGGATGCGGGGGTCGGCGCCTTCTTGGGCCCCCTGTCGAGATCCCGTCGCACGATGCGGCCACCCGGCCCGGTGCCGGTAAGGGTACCGAGGTCGATCCCCTTCTCACGTGCGAGCTTTCGCACCAGCGGCGTGGCGAACAGCCGCCGCCCGTTGGTGTCGGGTGAGACGACGGGCGACTCGTCCGCTGCGGGCTCCGGCTCCGGTTTTGGCTGCGGCTCCGGTTTCGGCTCTGGTTTTGGCTCCGGCTCTGGCACCGCGACGTCCTCGATGACGGGGGCGGCCGATTCGGGATCCCGCGTCGTCGCGTCGGCGAGTAGGCCGGGGTCGATGTCGGCGTCGGTCTCGCCGGGCCCGAGGACGACGGCGATGGGTTCTCCGACGGAGATCGTCACCCCCGGCTCGGCGATGAGCCGCGCCAGGATTCCCTCCACCTCGGCAGCGAGTTCGACGACGGCCTTCTCGGTCTCCACCTCGGCCAGCGGCTCTCCGACGGAGATCGTCTGCCCCACCGACACCAGCCACGCTTGGATGACGGCCTCGGTGGCGTTGGCGAGCACTTCCGGCATTCGCACCACGGTGGGCATCAGCGGTTCCCCCCCGTCGCTTCGCTCGACACGCGTTCACCCATTCCGACGCGAACCTTCTCGAGACCGGCGACGATCTCTTCGGTGCTCGCAATGGCGGCGCGTTCCAACACCTTTGAGATGCTTGGCGACGCCTCCCCTCCGGAGACCCGCTCAATCGGTTGGTCGAGCCAATCGAACAGGCGACGTTGGATCCCGTCGGCCAGCCAGCCGCCGTAGGAGCTGCCCCGCGCACCCTGCTCGACCAGCAGCACGGCGTTCGTCTTGCGCACGCTGGCTTCGATGGTGTCCCAGTCCAGGGACGCGCGGTCGAGCCACCGGAGGTCGATGAGTTCGGCGTCGACGTCGGTCTGCTCGATCGCCTCGGCGCAGCGCGCCACCATCGACAGGTAGCTGATGACGGTCACCTCGGTGCCCTGGCGTCGTATGGCGGCGCGCCCCGGCGGGATGACGTAGTCCAGGTCGCCCTCGGGCACCTGATCCGCCGTGGGATACAGGTCGATGTGCTCGATCACCAGTACCGGATCCTGAAGCGCCAGTGCGGCGTTCATCAGGCCGACGTAGTCCGCGGCGGTCGACGGCGCCACGATTCGCCAGCCGGGGCTGCTGGCGAACACCCCGGCGGGATCCATCAGATGTTGGGAGCCGTAGCCCGATCCCATCGCCACCTTGGTCCGCAGCACGAACGGCACGGGATTGTCACCGCCGAACATGTGCCGCGCCTTGCCGATCTGGTTGAACACCTGGTCGGCGGCCACCCACATGAAGTCGGGGTACATGAACTCGACCACCGGTCGGAACCTGCCGTCGAGCGCGAGTCCGCCACCGATGCCCGTGAAGGCGTTCTCACTGATCGGGGTGCCGACCAGTCTGTCGTCACCGTACTTGGCCAAACCCTTGGTGGCGCCGTTGGTTCCACCGCTGAGCCGGTGCACGTCCTCACCGAACACCACGATGCGCTCGTCGGTGGCCATCCGGCGATCCATCACGCCCGCGACCGCTTCGACGAACTTGACCTTGCGCCAGGGGCCTTCGTAATCCGCCGGCTCGAGCACCTCCAGTGCGTCGAGTTCGCTGGCGTCCCCGCGGACGCCGACGTTGACGAACCCGGGATCGGGCCACAGTTGGGGGCGGATGCGGCGCTTGCCCTTGGACTCTGGGTCCGATTCGACGAGTTCGGCCACCGCGTCCTTCATCGCCGCCTGCGCTTGGGTCCGGACGGAGGCCACCGCGGCCTCGTCGATGAGGCCGAGGGCCGTCATCTCCCGTGCCACCCTTTCGAGCGGATCGCGCTGGCGCCACTCGGCTTCCTCCTCCTTGTTGCGGTAGCCGAAGGCGCTTCCCGGGTAGGGGCCGTTCTGGTGGAAGAACCGGTAGACCTCGGCTTCGACGACGGCGGGCCCGTCACCGCCGCGCATTCGATCCGCTGCCTTTTGCATGGCCAGATGCACTGCGAGCGGGTCCATTCCGTCGACGCGCCAGCCGGGTATCCCGAAGCCCTGACCGCGGACCGAGAGGCGGGGATCGGCGGTGATCTCGCTGACGTGCGTCGAGACGGCGTAGAGGTTGTTCTCGATGAAGAAGCAGAACGGCAGCTTCCAGGCCGCGGCGAGGTTCATCGTCTCGAGCACCGAGCCGATCTGACTCGAGCCGTCACCGAAGTAGCTGATGGTCAGGTCGGACGTGCCGCTGTGCTTCTGGGCCCATGCGTTGCCTGCGCCCATCGGCACGCCGCCGCCGACGATGGCGTTGGTGCCCAGCGCGCCCGCCTCGAACCACTGCAGGTGCATCGAGCCGCCGCGGCCGCGGCAGTAACCCTGTGCCAATCCCAGGATCTCGGCGAGGGTGCGCTGTAGCACCCGCTGGATCTTCGGGGTCACCACGGCGGACGGGTCGAGCACGCCGCCGCTCACGTGCGTCAGGGCCTTGGCCAGAAACTGGTGGTGCCCGCGGTGCGAACCGTTGACCGCATCGGTGGACCGCAGCCCGACGATGGATCCAACCGCGCCGCCCTCCTGCCCGATGCTGGAGTGGGCGGGCCCGTGCACCAGGCCTTCACCCGCGAGCTCGAGCACCGTCTCCTCGAAGGCGCGGATGAGATGCAGCTCGACGAGCATCGTCGCGAGAAGCGCCGGGTCAGCGGCCTTCCAGTCGTCTTCGGTGGTTGACAGCTCGACCCATGGTGCATGGGTCTCAAGATTGCGTTCGAGTGGCATGAAACCCTCATCTCCGTCGAAGGTCTGCGCTCGTCCGGAGTGAGCGCGACCACACCAACATAGCGCTATTGGATCCAATTTGGCTAGATTCGTTCCCCAAACGGTTTCCAAATGCCTATGCTGAGCAATATTGGATCCACTATCGAGGAGAGCGATATGGCGCTACCGGGCCTGGTCGGCACCGATCACATCGGCTTCACCGTGCCGGATCTGGAGGAGGCTCACGACTTCTTCGTCAGGATCCTCGGCTGCACCCACGTGTACACGCTGGGTCCGTTCGAGCACGACGACGATTGGATGCGCGAGCACCTCAACGTCCACCCGCGCACGGTGATGCGGCAGCTCCGCTTCTATCGCTGCGGCACCGGCGCCAACTTCGAGGTGTTCTCCTACGAGCCCGCCGATGGGCAGTCTCCGATCCCGCGCAACAGCGACATCGGCGGCCACCACCTCGCGTTCTACGTCCACGACATGGATGCCGCCGTCGATTACCTACGCGCCGAGGGGATTCGCGTCCTCGGCGAACCAACGGCAAGCAGGAACGCGAGCGAGGGACAACGCTGGGTGTACTTTCTGAGCCCGTGGGGCATGCAGTTCGAGCTGGTGAGCTTTCCGAACGGCAAGGCCTACGAGAGGGAGGCCGAGGTGCTGCTGTGGAACCCGAACCACCCGGCGGAGTGAGCCGCGTCCGCGATGGGGTCACCGGCGCCCGCGTCGCGGACGATCTTCGCGCGGCCATCCTGCACGGCGCCCACCCGCCAGGAACGCGGCTGCGCCAGGAGGAACTCGCCGCACAGTTCGGCGCCAGCCGGGTGCCCGTCCGGGAGGCACTGCGCATCCTGGAGTCAGAGGGGCTGATCACGACGGTGGCCAACACCGGCGCGTGGATCGCCCGGCTGAGCCTCGACGAATGCGTCGAGCTGTACCAGGTGCGTGAGCGCATCGAGCCCCTCTTGCTGCGCTACAGCATGCCTGCGCTTCGACCGGACCAGATCGACCGACTGACCGACCTGGTCGACGAGATGCAGGGTGTACGCGACGTCGAGGAGTTCCTCGAACTCGACCGCGAGTTCCACCTCGGCAGCTACGCCGGCGCCGAAACGAGCTTTCTCGGACCGTCGGTCGAGCGGCTGTGGAACACCACACAGCACTACCGTCGGGCGTTCACCCGGCTCCTCGACCTCGACGGCAACCGCATCCTGCATGACGAACACCACATGCTGGCAACCGCAATCCGGGAGCAGGATTGCGAGGAGGCCGAACGCGTTCTTCTTGGCCACATCCGTCGCACCCGCCTGCAACTCGCCCGCCACCCGGAAGTCTTCACCTAGCAACGTCATTCACAAGCCCGCAACTCCAACAGAAGGATCCGCTCATGGCAATCGCAACCATCAACCCGGCCACCGGTGAAACCGTCGAGACCTTCCAGGCGCACGACGATGCCGAGGTGGAACGTCGCATCACCGCGGCCCTCACGGCACACGTGGCGTTGCGTGAGACCACCTACGCGCAACGCGCGCAATGGATGATCGCCAGCGCCGAAGTCCTCGAGGCCGACGTCGAGAACGCGGCGCGAATGATCACGCTCGAGATGGGCAAGCCCATCGCCCAATCCCGCGCCGAGGTCCTCAAGTGCGCGAAGAACATGCGCTTCTACGCCGAGAACGCCGAGTCATTCCTGGCCGCCGAATCATTGACCGACCCCTCGGCCGTGGCCGCCTCCCAGGCGGGTTCGGTATGGCAACCACTGGGCGTCGTACTAGCCGTCATGCCGTGGAACTACCCGCTGTGGCAGGTGATTCGGTTCGCCGCTCCGGCGTTGATGGCGGGCAACACGGGCCTGCTCAAACACGCGTCCAATGTTCCGCAGGCCGCGCTGTACCTCGACGGGCTGTTCGAGAAGGGCGGCTTTCCAGCCGGCTCGTTCCGCACCTTGCTGATCGGCTCGGCCGAGGTCGCCGCGGTGCTCGAGGATCCGCGGGTGAAGGCCGTGACGCTCACCGGGTCCGAGCCGGCGGGCCGCTCCGTCGCCGCCACGGCGGGAAGCCAGATCAAGAAGGCGGTCCTCGAACTCGGCGGATCCGACCCGTTCATCGTGATGCCCAGCGCCGACCTGGAGGCCGCCGCGGCCACGGCCGTCAAGGCAAGGATCTCCAACAACGGTCAATCCTGCATCGCGGGAAAGCGATTCATCGTGCACACCGACGTCTATGACCGGTTCGCGGAACTCTTCGTGGCGAAGATGGCCGCGCTGACCGTCGGTGATCCAATGGACGAAGCCACCGACGTCGGCCCGCTGGCCACCGAGTCGGGTCGCGACGAGGTCGCGGAATTGGTCGACGACGCCGTCGCGAAGGGTGCGCAGGTGCTCGCGGGCGGTACCACCCCCGATGGGCCTGGCTGGTTCTATGCCCCGACGGTACTCGCGGGCCTCACCGACGAGATGCGCGTGGTCATGGAGGAGACGTTCGGGCCGGTGGCCTCGCTATACCGGGTGGCCGATCGCGCCGAAGCGGTGAAGGTCGCCAACCAGACCACCTTCGGCCTGAGCTCTGCGGTGTGGACCACCGATGCGGCAGAACAGGATTGGTTCGTCGCGCAGCTCGACGCGGGCGCGGTGTTCCTGAACGGCATGACCGTGTCCTACCCCGAGTTGCCCTTCGGCGGGGTGAAGGCATCCGGCTACGGGCGCGAACTCGCCGCCGCCGGCATCCGCGAATTCTGCAACCTCAAGACGGTCTGGAGGGCGTAACCGGTATCACCCAGGAGTGCCATTGGGGTCGAATTGGGCGATCTGGGCCTTTCCGACTCCCTCCGCCTGTCGGTGGCGGTGACTGCGGGCCGACCTTGTTAGAGTCCCGCCATGTCAGACCGCGGCAGTCCACCCCCAGGCGGCAGTTCCCCTGATCGTGGTCGGTGGTGGTGGCTGCAGAGGGCCGCATTTCCCTTGGTGATTGCGGCCATCACGGTCGGCAGCGCATGGCTGGGCGCCGCGTGGAGCAGCGCCGATACCCGGGAGTTGATCGAGGCCGAGAACGCACGCACGGCCGTGGAGTTTCAGCACAATCAACGCCAAGAGCACTACGCGTCCATCTTGACGAGGGTCACGGCGCTGCAGAACGCCAGTGACTTCACGACGTCGGCGATCGCGTCGGGCGTCGCGGGCGGTTACCGGTTCGGCTACGGCAACTACTCCGCCGGTGGCTTCTTCGGGGGTGCGCAGCCTGGGCCGCCTCAGGCCGGTAACTCGTGGCAGGACGCGTACACCGCACTGGATCAAGCCATCTCGAGCTCGGAGATCGCCGGCGCGGCCGACGTGCTGAACCTCGCCCGCGCGCTTCGCGACAAGTACCGCGACGTGTACTACGAAGCCGTCCTTGCCCGCATCGACGACGCCGTCATCGCCACCTACCCCGATCCGAAGCCGTCGCGGCCGCAGCTCGCGGACCTCCTCGTCGGCGTGCCAAGGAGCACCGAGCAGACGTACGATCCCGCCCTCCTACGGAGGCCCGTCGAAGAACTGAGAAGGTCGTTCGTCGATGCCGCGACGAAGAACCTCGAATCGGGTGGCTGAGTTCAGTACTCGTTCGCCACGAACAGCTCCTGGGCAGGAAACTTGGTCAGGATCACCGGGCCGTCGTCGGTGACGACGACCTCCTCCTCGATCCGCGCGGCCGAGAAGCCGTCCGAGGCGGGCGCGTAGGTCTCCATGGCGAACACCATGCCCGCCCGCAACTCGACCGGGTTCTCCAGGGAGTTCAGCCGCGAGATGATCGGACGCTCGTGAAGGCCGAGCCCCAGTCCGTGGGCGAATTGCAGTCCGAACGCCGCCATCTCGTTCTCGAACCCAAAGTCCTCGGCCTTTGGCAGCAGCTGAGCGATCTGGTCGGATCCGACACCGGGCCGGATGGCCGCGATCGAGGTGTCCATCCATTCGCGGGCCTGCTTGTAGGCGTCGCGTTGGCTCTCCGTGGCGCTGCCGACCCCGAAGGTGCGGTAGTAGCACGTCCGATATCCGTTGAAGGAATGGATGATGTCGAAGAACGCCTGGTCGCCCGGCCGGATGAGGCGATCCGTGAAGTTGTGCGGATGCGGGTTGCACCGCTCGCCCGAGATCGCGTTGACGGCCTCGACCTGATCGGACCCCATCTCGTAGAGCCGCTTGTTGGCGAGTGCGACGATCTCGTTCTCGCGCACGCCGGGTTTGAGCACGTCGACGATGTCCTGGTACACCCCGTCGACCATCGCGGCGGCCTGGTTGAGCAGCATGATCTCGTCGTTCGACTTGATCACCCTGGCGTCCAACATGCTCTGCTGTGCGTCGGCGACGGTGAGCCCCTGGCGCTGCATCTCGAACAGGAACGGTGGTTCGACGATGTCGAGGCCGACCGGCTCGTCGGCCACGCCGGCGTCGGTCAGGATGCCCTTGATCTCGGTCACCGCGGCACGCATCAGGCCCGCATCGGGCGCGACGGCTCCCCGGAATCCGAGGAAGCCCGCCCGCCAGTTCTCCTGGGGAAGCCACGGCGAGTACAGCTTGTGGTGCCGCACCGCCGAGCCGAAGTCCCACAGGATCGGTTCGCGGTCCCGCACCAGGAGGCAGTAGCGAATCATCTTGTCGCCCAGTGCCCCACCGATCCACGTCTGGGTGGTGTAGCGGATGTTGTAGAAGTCGAACAACAGGAACGCACCGCACCCGCTGGCCTCCAACGCCGCCTTCGCCCGAGAGATCCGGTAGTCGCGCAACCGCGCGAAGTCGACCCGCTCCTCGTAGTCGACACCCATGTGCCCCGGTGCGCCAAGCGGTCTCATGTCTGCTCCCGTCACGAGCGCACCGGCGTCAGCCCATCGTCCACGGGGACGTCCTCCGACGTCAGCGTGATCCCCGCGCCTCGGGCGACCTCGAGCAGCAACGTCGCGAAGTCCTGCTCGGCGTGCTCGCCGGCCCCCTCTGCCTGCGCGACGATCTGACGGGTGGCCGAGCAGATCGGCATGGGCGACTTGAGCGCGTAGGCGGCGTCGAGCCCGAGGTCGAAGTCCTTCTGAAGCAGCGCCATGGTGAAGGTCGGCGAGAAGTCCAGGTTGACGAATGCCGGCGACTTGTACTGCGTGAAGGTCGATCCCATCACCGAGTCGTTGAGGAAGGCCAGGAAGTCGGCGCGGCTGACGCCACCCTTCTCGACCAGCACCGTGATCTCGGCGAGGCACTGCGTGACGACGCCCAGCATGAGGTTGTGGGCGATCTTCACCAGGCGCGCGACCTCGCCCTCGCCGACGTAGGTCACGCCACGGCCGAAGACGTTGAGAACGGGCTCGATCGAGTCGAACACCTCGCGTGGGCCGGAGACGGCCACCGTCAGCTTGCCCGCGGCGATCACCTTGGGATTGCCGCTGACGGGCGTCGCGAGGAAGTCGGAGCCACGGGAGTTGGCGGCTTCGCGGATCAGTGTGCTGGTCTCCGCGGAAACCGTTGAGGCGTCGGCGATCACCCGCGGTGATGACTCACCGGTGAGCAGTCCGCCGTCGCCGAGCATGACCTCCTCGAGGTCCTTGGACGACGACACCATGGCGAACACCAGGTCGCGGTCGGCAAGGTCGACGGGACGGGTCACGACCGAGGCACCCTTGTCGGCCAGATCCTGAGCCTTCGAGACGGTGCGGTTGTAGACGGTGACGTCATAGCCTGCGTCGAGCAGACGGATCACGAGTTGCGCACCCATCCGCCCGGCGCCGATCCAGCCGATCTTGAGGTTTGAAGTAGACATGGAGGATCCCTCTCTGTAAGTGATGATTCAGGCCGTGGGTTGCGTGGCCGGGGTGTGCTCTTCGGTGTTCTTGCCGCCGTGCACTGCGCCGCCGAAGTACAGGTCGGCGATCTCGGGATTGTTGAGCACCGAGGACGCCGGGCCGGTGAGCAGCACCCGGCCGCTCTCCATGACGATGCCGCTGCTGGCCATCCGAAGTCCGAATCGGACGTTCTGCTCGACCATCAGCACGGCCTTTCCGCTGCCCCGCATGATCGCGACGGCCTCGTCGATCACGGTGAGCGACTTGGGGTCCAGGCCCAGCGATGGCTCGTCGAGCAGGACGAGCTTGGGGTCGAGCATCAACGAGCGCGCGAACTCGACCATGCGGCGCTGGCCACCTGACAGATTGCCGCACCGAATGCCCGTCTTGTCGGCCACCAGTGGAAACATGCCGAGTATCTCGTCGTACCGGCTGCGAACCAGCGCTCGCTGCTTGCGGATGACGTAGGCGCCCATCAGGATGTTCTCCCGCACGGTGAGCGTCGAGAACAGTCCGTTGCTCTGCGGTACCTGGGTGACGCCACGCCCCAGCACCTCGTCGGGTGCCAGTCCGGTGATGTCCTCACCGTCGAGCGTGATGCGCCCGGCACTCGGCTTCAGCAGACCGCTGACAGCCCGCAGCACCGTGGACTTGCCTGCGCCGTTTGGGCCGACGATGCAGCCGAGCTCGCCCGCGGCCACCTCGAGGTCGACGCCCTGCAGTACGTTGCCGCCGCCATACCCGGCGACCACGCCTTCGAGTCGAATCATGCCGGATTCCTCTCCACCACTGGGACGTTCGTCGGGCCGGCCTTGGCCGACGCCTTCGAGGGCGCTTCGAGCAGGTAGTCGTCGCCCAGGTAGGCGTCGAGCACCAACGGATCCTTCTGAATCTGCCCCGGTGTGCCCTCGGCGATGACCGCACCGCGCGCCAGCACCCTGATGGGATCGCACAGCCCCACCACGAACGGCATGTTGTGCTCGACAAGGAGGAACGTCGTGCCCTGGGCGTTGAGCGAGCGAATCAGATCGCCCATCCGCTCGATCAGCGTCGGGTTGATGCCGCCCGCTGGCTCGTCGAGCAGGATCAGCTTGGGGTCGAGCATCAGGACCTGGGCGAGTTCGACGAGCTTCTGCTGGCCGTAGGACAGCGCGCCTGCGCGGGCATCCCGGTAGGCCGCCATCCCGACGAACTCCAGAAGTTCCTCGGCGCGTGCGGCCTCGGAACCGCTCACGGCGCCGAGCCCGAGTTGACGGACCTTGAAGTCGCGCAGCGGGGCGACGACGTTCTCCAGGACCGTCATCTCCTTGAACAGCCGGGTGATTTGGAACGTGCGACCGATCCCACGATGGGCGCGGGACCACGGTGAAAGCTTTTCCATCGCTTCGCCGTTCAACATGATCTGGCCTTCGTCGGGCGTCATCGTCCCCGAGATCAGGTTGAAGACCGTCGTCTTGCCGGACCCGTTGGGCCCGATCAGTGCGGTGATGGAACCCTCGGGAACGGTGAAGCTGCAGTCGTTGACGGCATGGTTGCCCCCGAAACTCTTGTGAAGTCCCCGCACCTCGAGCAGCGTGCGCCCCGTCGGCTTCGGTTCATGCACTTCGACCGCGGTGATGGGACGATCGAGCGGGTTCAGTCTGGCACCCGAAAGTCCAACGGTACCCTTGGTTCTCGCCTTCTCCAGCAGCCCGGCGATGGTGGGCAGGATGCCCTTGGGCAGCAGGATCACCAGCAGGACGAGTAGCCCACCGAAGATCACCAGCCGGGCGTTGCCGCCACCGAAGGCGTCGTTGGCCAGGTTGTTGACGGGCTGAATGATGAAGGCGCCCAGCACCGGACCGAACAGGGTGCCGCGACCGCCGAGGATCACCGACAGCACGATGAGTGCGCTGGTGATGATCGAGAACATGCCGATCGGATCGACGAACGACAGGTAGTAGCCGTAAGCCGAGCCCGCCATGCCGACGAACAGCGCGCTCGCGCCGAACGCGAGCAGTTTGTAGACGGGGGCGTTGACGCCGATGGTGCCCGCCTTGCCCTCGTCCTCCCGGATCGCGATCAGACCCATGCCGAACTTGGTGCGGCGGATCCACCATGTCATCAGCAACGAAAGTCCCAGCAGCGCAACAAGAACCAGGTGGAAGGGCCAGTTGCCCCAGGCCTCCGGCCAGTCGGGCAGCGGCAGGGTGAGCCCCGAGGTGCCATTGGTCACCGACACCCATTCGATGGCGACGAACTGGACGAGGAACAGGAACGCGACGGTGATGATGACGAACGCAGGCCCGCGCGACCGGTAGGTGACCAGCCCGAGCAGCATGGCGATCACCGCGCCGACGACGCCTGCCACGGGAACCCACAGCAGCGGTGGCACGTCGGGCATCCGGTTGGCGAGGATGGCGCCGACGTAGGCGCCGATGCCGATGAACGCGCCCTGGCTCAGCGAGAGATAGCCGGTGAGGCCGGTGATCACGTTCAGTCCACTGGCACCGATGGCCAGCACCAGCGCCAGGATCACGGTGTTCTGCGCCGAGATGCTGGGTGACAGCGGGAACAGCACGATCACGATCGCGGCGACGCCGACGACGACGCGGGCGGCGAGCTTCTCCAGTCGCGGATCCAGCAGCCGAGCAAGCGGGGACGGGGTCGTTGACGCGGTTGCGGGTGAGGCACTCATGCGACGGCGTCCTCTCTGAGTCGGGTGCCGAGGATGCCCTGGGGACGGGTGATCAGCACGACGATGATGACGAGGAAGGGAACGGCGACGGGCCACGCCGCGCCCAGGTAGGTGGTGGCGGCCATTTCACCGACCCCGATGACGAGCGCACCGAGAATCGCACCGGGCAGGCTACCTAGACCGCCGAGCACCACGATGGCCAAAAGCCTTGCGATCCATTGGTAGTGGGTGCCAGGAAGGAACGGGTAGATCGTGGACAGCATCGCACCGCCCGCGCCAAGGGTGGCCACGCCGATCGCGAAGGTCAGCGCGGCGACCGTGGCGACGCTGACCCCCACCAGCAGTGCACCGTTCTCGTTGGCCGAGGCAGCGCGGATGGCCCGGCCCGCCCAGGTCCGGTTCAGGATGAGGTAGAGCCCACCGATGACGACCACCGCGATGACGGCCGCGATGAGCATCGCCAGCGGGACGTAGAACGGCCCGAGCTGGACGGAGGCCTCCGTGTAGGACACCCGGACCGCCGTGGAGGTGTTGCCCCAGATGAAGCCCATGACCCCTTCGAGGAGCAGCGCAATCCCGAACGTCGCGAGCACGGTCATGCTGACGTGGGCGCCGCGGACGTGCCGGATGACGGTCACGTAGACCAGCCAGCCGAGGCCGAACATCACCACCATCACGATCGGGATCGACAGAAGCGGATCCAGACCCAGCTGCTGCCACAGGGTGTAGGTCAGGAACGCCGCCAGGATGGCGAACGCGCCGTGTGCCAGGTTGATCACCCGCATGACCCCGAAGATCAGGGTCAGACCCGAGGCCATCAGCGCGTACAGCGCACCGACGAGCAGGCCCAGAATCACGGTCTGTACAAGGGAAGTCACGATTGAGGCTCCTTTCCAACTGCAGGGACGGCTAGATGGCCCCGCCCTGCCAGCGCAGGATCGTCTTGGTGGTGGCGACGTCTTCCGGCAGGACGACCTGAGACTGGCCGCTTTGCCACTGACCCACCAGGAAGTCACCCTTGGGACTTCCGTCGGCGTTCCAGCTCAGTTCACCGAGAAGCGTCTCGACCGTGTTGCCGCGCAGCCAGTCGGCGAGCTTGGCCTGGTCGTCGTAGGAGCCGACGGCGGTGACCGCGGCGGCGAGGACCTCGGCGGCGGCGAACCCGTCGGCCGCATCCTCCGGCGGTTCCTGCTGGAACTTCTCCTGGTACCGCTTGACGAACTCGGCGTTCTTGGGGGTGTCGGCCACCGAGCTGTAGCTGGCCGAGAAGAACACGCCTTCGGCGTTCTCGGGACCAACCGCGTCGAGGTACTGCTTCCCGTAGGTGGGCGAGCTGCTCTGATACAGCATCGCAGGCCGGTAGCCCGCGCGGTTCATCGAGCGGATCATGTTGACGCCGTCCTCGAATTGCGCTCCCTGGACCACGATCTCAGCTCCTGCGTCCCTCATCGCGTTGACCACGGAGTCGAAGTTCTTGGTCGTCGCCGGGTACTGGTCCTTGTAGACCGTCCTGATGCCTGCGGCGCTGAGGATCTTCTCGGCACCCTCGACCACCGGACCGGCGAACGGGTCGTCCAGCGAGGGGTACGCCGCGGTCTTGGGTCGCTGTTCGGGCGGCAGCGCCGCGATCCAGTCGGCGAACACCTTTGCCTGGTCGGTGGCCACGGCTTGCTGGGCGAAGAAGATGTAGGAGAACCCGCGGCTGAACATGTCGGGCGAACCGCAGGACGGGCAGACGAAGAGCTTCTTGTTCTTCTCGGCGATGGCCGAGGCGGGGATGTTCAGCAGTGAGGACTGACTGCCGAGCAGCAGGTCGACCTTGTCTTGGGAGATCAGGTTGTTGTAATTGCTGACTGCCGTTTCCTGCTGGGTGGCGTCGTCCTTGACGACGATCTTCACCGGCTTGCCGAGCAGACCGCCAGCTTCGTTGGTCATCTCGACCCACGTCTCGTAGCCGCGTTGGGTGTCCAGTCCGCCCTGGCTGAACTCGCCGGTCAGCGGGAGTGACGCACCGATGGTGATGTCGCCGCTCTGGCTGGGTTCGTCGGCGGAACACCCCGTGGCGGCCAGCGCGATGGCAGCGACAGCCGCTACCGCGCGAAAGGCATTGGTAATTCGCATGTCCAACCTCTCTGTCAGACCGATTGCCCGATGGGGCCCCAATTGGTGTTGTGTGAGCCACTTGCAATCGATTGCAGTGAAGCCTGCCACATTCTTCGTCGCGATGTCAACGGGTCCGGAACGGCAATTATGCGTTCATTGCGACGTCAAGCGCCTAAGGTGCCCATGGGTCGCTGGGGGCGAACGTGGCTCGATGGATGCGACGTCGGCTGGCCTACGCAATCGGTTGCAGCTCTCGTCGAGCGACCCCCCGCGGCGACGGAGAATCCGCAGCTCCCCCGAGGCCTAACCGACCAGTGCGCAGGCGCGGACGACCTCGTCGAACCGGTCGGTGAGGCCGTCCAGTTCGGGGAAGGGCAGAAAACGGCGTCGCAGGTCCACCAGCGTCGTCAGCGACACCACGTCGACGGAGCCGTCGGGAACGAGCCCGCGCACGGGGTCCTTCAGCACCGCGACGTGGTCGGCAGCGGTGTCGTCACCCAGCCCGAGCAATTGCCGGGCGGCGGAAAGGGCCTCGCCATCGAGCTCGCCGCCCACGATCGCTGCGGCCGTTTCGCCGAGGACCGCCACCAGGCGGCCGACGGCGACGTCCTGCGGCCCCTGTCGCATCCGCGCCACGACCGTACCCAGGTACGGACCCAGCCGCGTGACGTCGGCGAGCAGCGCACAACCGACGTCACGGGCGATCAACTCGTTTCCTGCGTTCAACACCGTGACGTCGCAGCCGTCGGCCTGCAGGGCGGCGACACGCTTGGGAGTCGAACCCAGCGTGAGGATTTCGACGTCGTCGCGGGACAGCCCGAGATCCTCCAGCAGTGCGTACGCGACGAAGGCAAAGCCGGAGGTGGGCACGTCGACCCCGAGCCGACCGCCGCGCAACTCTGCTACCTCCGAGACCCCGGGACGCGCCCCGAGGCAGAGTCCGACGCCACGGTCCACGCCCGCGACGATCTCGACGTCGAGCAACGCGCCGAGCGGATTTCGCGGCAGGAACCGGTAGGCGAGAACGTTGTCGGGACTGGTGAACACGGCGTCATAGGCCCCGTCGCGCAGTGCCGCGAACTGGGCGGGCGACGACGGCACCGCAACGTCGTCGACCCGAAGTCCGGCGGCCGACAGCCTGCCGGTGTCACGCGCGACCCCGAGTAGAACCGACGGGGAGAACACGCCAAGGGTGATGGTGTCCATGGCCGACGCTACCCCGTCGTGCCGCGGTGGTGGGTGAGCGGCTCGAAGTCCTTGCCGAGATCCTCGAGCATGATCATCGCGGCATTGCGTCCTGGACCGCCGGTCACCGAGCCGCCCGGATACGTGGTGGCTCCGGTCTGGTAGAGCCCCTGGATGGGCGTGCGGTGCTGTGCCCAACCGGGGGCGGGCCGTTGCGGCCCTGCGAACGTGATGCCGCGGTCGCCGCCGTGCCAGGCGCCGTTGACCATCGCCGGATTGGACTCCTCGAACTCGATTGGCCCCTTGACGTATTCGGCGACGATGACGTCATCGGTGAACGAAGGACACATCCAGCGGGTCAGCTCCTTGAGCTCCCGCGCCCGGCGGGCCATCACCTCGCCGTAGTCGGTGCCCCCCGGCAGGACGTGACCGACCGTGTTGAGCAGCTTGACCGTCTGATGGCCAGGCACCGGCACCCGGGATTGATCGACGAGTGTCGGGGTGGCGGCCAGCATCCAGCCGATGCGGTCCTGCCAGCCCCCGTCGTAGGCGATGCGCGCGTGGTCGAGGATGTCCTCGGGCCAGCCGGCATATCCCGCGGACACGGCCGACACCGGTCCCTCGGAGGTCTCGAACACCGGCGGCGCCGTGGCGCCGAGGTACACCGCGAAACCCGCGGCGCCCGGGTCGTAGGTGGACACGCCGTAACGCCAGGACTGATCCCAGCTTTCGGCGGGCGCCATGTCGACGAGTCGCTTGACGTGGATCGTCGAGAGCACGGCGACCGTGGCGAGGAATTCGCGACCGTCGGTCGCCCGCACTCCGACCGCGCGTCCGCGGTCGAGGATCAACGACTCGACCATGACGTCGGTCTCGATCCGACCGCCGTAGGATGCGAAGCAGGCGGCGAGTGCGTCGGTGAGCTTGCCCGAGCCGCCGAGCGGGATGGACCAGCTCTTCTCTTGCCGCCCTCCGATGATCGAATACGCGAGCGGGCCCGATCCTGCCGCGTCGGGGCGCACCATCGTTTGGTAGGCCTGCCACAGCATGTACGCCCGAATGTGCCTGCTGGAGAACTCGTGTCGGATGACGTCCCACGACGACATCACCCTGCGCCGCTTCCAGACGTTGCCCATCGGATGATCGTCGAGCATCTGGTCCAGGCTCCGACCATGGCCGAGCGGCGAGAACTGGGCCCGGTTGAACAGGTGCTTGACGTCGGCCCACTCGGCGATCAGCCGCCGGTAGGCCGCGGCATCGGCCTTCGAGTAATGCGCGATCCCGTCGACGGTCCGCTCGAGATCGAGCCAGTGGGTGAACTGCTTGCCATCCGGAAACATCACGTGCGCAACGGGATCGGGATGGGCGTATTTCAACCCGTGGTCGGCGAGCAGGCCCAACTCGTCGTTCACCATGAGCGGGTTGCCCTGAATCAGGGTATGCCCCGTCGAGCAGGAGTCGACGAGGTAGCCGGGCGCCAGCATCTCCTCGGTCGCCGCACCGCCGCCGGGGATGTGCCTGGCATCGACGGCAAGGACGCTGTAACCGGCCTTGGCGAGGTAGCACGCGGTGATGAGACTGTTGTGCCCCGCTCCCGCGACGACGACGTCCGCCGTCTGCGTGGTGGTCATGTGGGTTCGCCTCAATCGACCGGCGGCCAGACTGGGACCACACCGCGACCGGATCGGAATCGAACGTTCTTGGAGCGCACGAACTCTCGCAGTGTCTCCGCGGCGTTTTCCCGGCCGAAGCCGCTGCCCTTCACCCCGCCGAACGGCGATCCCAGGAACGACTTGCGCATGTAGTTGTTGACGAAGATCATTCCCGCCTCGAGCCGCTGGGCGATGCGCCACGCATGGGCCTCGTCACGGGTGCAGATGGCGGCGGTCAGTCCGTACTCGGTGCCGTTGGCGATCTCGATGGCCTCGTCCACGGTCTCGAACGACATGATCAAGGCGATCGGGCCGAAGATCTCCTCCTGCCCCACAGTCGATTCCGGGGTGACGCCGGTGAGCACCGTCGGCGGCACCCAGTAACCGTCGCGATAGCGCTCGTCGGTCGGGAGGTCGCCCTGCCCGGCGATCGTCGCCCCCTCGTCGAGCGCGGTCTGCAGATAGGCCAGCACCCGGTCCCGTTGACGCCCGTCGACCATCGGGCCGATGTCGGTTGCGGGATCCAGACCGTCGCCCACCTTCAGGGCCAATGCCTTGGCGACGAACCTGCGGGTGAACTCGTCGTGCAGCGTGGAGTGCACCAGTATTCTGGCCGTCGACGTGCAGGCCTCGCCCTGGTTGTAGAACATGCCCTCGATCGCGACGTCGAGCGCCACGTCGAGATCGGCGTCGGGCAACACCATCAATGCGTTCTTCCCACCGAGTTCCATTGTGGCGTAGGTCAAGTGGCGTGCCGCGCTGGCCAGGACGCGGCGGCCGGTCGCGGTGGCGCCGGTGAACGTGATCCGCTCGACGCCGCGGTGCCCGGCGAGATCAGCCCCCGCCGACACGCCGCACACCGCGTTCAGCACCCCGGGCGGAAGCACGGTATTGGCGAGTTCGACGAGGCGCAGCACGGTGAGCGGCGCCTGCTCACCGGGTTTGATGACGACGACGTTGCCCACCGCGAGTGCCGGTGCGCTCTTCTTCGCGAAGTGGATGGGCGGCCAGTTGAACGGCAGGATCGCGGCGACCACGCCGTACGGCTCGTAGACCACGCGGGCCTCGATCGGTCCCTGGTCGAGGATCTCACCGGGCAGGGTGTCGGCGAGTCCCCCGAAGAAGTCGAAGGCCGACGAGCAGAACGAGACGTCGAACCGCCCCGCGTCACGCTTGGGCTTGCCGACCTCGCGCGCCTCGAGGTCGGCGAGTTCGTCGGCGTTGGCCCTGATCACCTCGGCGACCCGGCGTAGGTAGGCGCCCCGCTCGCGGGGGCTCAGCGAGCTCCAGGCGGGTCGGGCGGCGCGGGCGGACGCGACGGCGGCATCGACGACGTCGGCATCGCTGGTGGCGACGTTGGCGAGTACGTGCCCGGTGGCCGCCTCGGTGACGGCGAATACCTCTTCGGCGCCGACGTCCACGAAGGATCCGCCGATGAACGCGCCCCAGGTGGGCCGCACGTCGTAGTTCGGGCGCGCGGTGGCGGGGGTGGCGGCGATCGTCATCTGCTCATCACAGCACCCGCAAACGATCAGGTCCAACGAATGTTCATGATGCTCACCATCTATCTGATAGATGGTTGAATGAGGCCGTGGAGCTGCGTCAGCTGGAGTACTTCGTCTCGGTGGCCGTCGAGCTGAACTTCTCCCGCGCCGCGGCGCGGATGCACGTCGTGCAGTCCGCGCTCTCGACGTCGGTGGCCAAACTCGAGAGGGAACTCGGCGTCGAACTCATCGACCGGTCCCGGCGGCAGATCGCGCTGAGCCCCGCGGGAGTGGCGTTCCTCGACCAGGCCTACGGGGTGCTCGCCGCCGCCAAGCGCGCCAAGAACACCGTCACCGAATATCAGGGCCAGCTCGCAGGCACGGTTGAGGTCGGGACGCTGATGTCCTCCGGTGCACTGGATCTGCCCGCGGTGCTGGGCCGGTTTCACCGCCGACACCCCCTCGTCAACGTCCGACTGCGCCAGAGCGGCGCGGGTTCCGCCGGCCACGTCGCCGAAGTCGCCGACGGCACACTGGATCTCGCGCTGATCTCCACGCCGGGCAGGCCGACGCCACTCGTCGACGTCGAACCCCTCGACCGCGTCCCCATGTTGTTCGTCTCGTCGCCCGAGCACCCGTTGGCCGACCGCCAGCGGGTCCGGCTCACCGACCTGGTCGGTGAGCAACTGATCCAGTTCGCCCCAGGATGGGGGGTGCGCCGCCTCCTGGAACAGGCCCTCGCCTCGGCGGGACTCGTCACCACCACCGCATACGAGGTCGCCGACTACGCCACCGCCGCCGGGCTCGCCAGACACGGACTGGGTGTCACGGTCATGCCAGCCACGGAGGCACGACGGTTCACCGATCTACGCCACATCCCGTTGACGCCGGCGGTGGTCTGGACGCTCTACCTGGCTGCGGCACCCGTCAGGCACCGCAGTCCCGCCGCCGCGACGCTGGCCGACGAGTTCGTCGCGGAGGCCGCAGGAACCGTCAGCTAGGGGCAGGCCCCGTGGAACCGCGCACGACGAGGGATACCGGCAGCGTCAACGTCGCCCCCTCCTGCCTGCCCGCCTCGATACCGCGCAGCAGTAGCCTGGCCGCTTCGGCGCCGATCTCCCGGAGCGGCATGTGCACCGTCGTCAAGGGCGGCCAGAAGTCCTCGGCGAAGGGCATGTCGTTGAACCCGACCACCGAGATGTCCTCCGGGCACCGCAGCCCCTCGGCACGCATCCGTCGAATGAGGCCGAGTGCGACGAGGTCGTTGCCCGCCACCAGCGCGGTGGGGCATGGGGGCGTCCGCGACACCAGATCGCCTGCCGCACGGAAACCCGCTTCGATGGAAAGGGATTCGGCGTAGATCGTCTCGTGTGCGACGCCCGCCCTGGTGACGGCCACTTCGAAGGCCTCCGCCCTCGACCGGGTCGTCGAGAAGTTCGACGGGCCCGCCACGTGCGCGATGTGGCGATGCCCGAGCTCGACGAGATGGCTTACGGCCATTTCGATTCCGCTGACGTTGTCGCCCGAGACCAACGGAAACTGGCCGATGGCGGTGCCTCTGTTGACGAGCACGACGGGCACGTCCGCGGCGACGGCCTCCTCGACGACGGGCTGATCATCCAAGCGGCCGGTGGCCAGGATGAAGCCGTCGACCCGGCGCTGCAGCAGTGACTCGAAGGCCGAGATCTCGACGTCGTCGTGGGTATCGGTGTTGGCCACCAACACGGTGTAACCCTCTGCCTGAAGCACGTATTCGACGCCACGGACGATCGGCGGGAAGATGGGATTCATCAGGTCGGGGATGATCACGCCGATCGTCATCGACTTGCTGGTGCGCAGCCCCCGCGCCATCGCGTTGGGCACGTACCCCAGTTGCCGGGCGGCCTTCTTGACCCTCTTGAGGGTCTCGGCGTTGACTTGATCGCGTGTCTGCGCGTTCAGCGCACGCGACACCGTGGCCTTGTGCACCTCGGCGAGGCGGGCCACGTCATCGATGGTCACCCGTCGTGGCATCCGTCTCGATCCTTGGCTGGGGAACCCGCGCGTCGCTGGACTCCTCGAGTCAGGCTACCGCCCGCGCCCGCACCACTCGCGTCGAACTGCAATCGTTCGCAGGAGTGTCGGGTGACTAGGCTTCTCTGCCATGACGGTTTCCCGCCTGCAGCCCTACGCGATAACGATCTTCGCCGAGATGTCCGCGCTCGCGGCGCGCATCGGTGCGGTCAACCTCGGCCAGGGGTTCCCCGACGAGGACGGTCCCTCGGCGATGCTCAAGACGGCCGAGAACGCCATCGCCGAAGGCGTGAACCAGTATCCGCCAGGACCCGGCATCGCGCCGCTGCGCGAGGCGATCGCGGCCCAGCGGGAACGGCTCTACGGCATCGGTTACGACCCGGACACCGAGGTGCTGGTGACCGCCGGGGCCACCGAGGCCATCGCCTCCGCCGTCATCGGCCTGGTCGAGCCCGGCTCCGAGGTCCTGCTCATCGAACCGTTCTACGACTCCTACTCCCCCGTCATCGCGATGGCTGGCTGCCACCGGGTGGCCGTGCCGCTCGTCGCCGACGGCCGCGGCTTCGCGATCGACGTCGACGCGCTGCGCGCCGCGATCACGCCCCGAACCCGCGCACTGATCGTGAACTCACCGCACAATCCGACGGGCATGGTGGCCACCGACGCGGAACTCGCAGGCATCGCCAGGCTGGCGGTCGAGCACGACCTTCTCGTCATCACCGACGAGGTGTACGAGCGGCTGGTGTTCGACGGACATCGACACCTTCCGTTGGCCGGCTACCCCGGCATGTCCGAGCGTACCGTCACCATCTCCAGCGCTGCGAAGATGTTCAACGTCACCGGCTGGAAGATCGGATGGGCTTGCGGCCCAGCCGATCTGATCGCCGGCGTGCGAACGGCCAAGCAGTACCTCACCTACGTCGGCGGTGCGCCGTTCCAACCCGCCGTCGCCGAAGCGCTCAACCACGAGGACGACTGGACGGCTGCGCTGCGAGAATCATTCCAGGCCAGGCGGACTCGACTGTCGGATGCGCTCACCGACATCGGTTTCGGCGTACTCGACAGCTTCGGCACGTACTTCCTGTGCGCCGACCCTCGCCCGCTGGGCTATGCCGACAGCACCACCTTCTGCGCAGAGCTACCCGAGCGGGCCGGCGTCGCCGCGATCCCGATGTCGGCGTTCTGCGACCCCGACTCGTCGCACCTTGGCGACTGGAATCACCTGGTGCGCTTCGCCTTCTGCAAGCGCGACGACACCATGGAGGAGGCCATCCGCCGACTGCAGGTGCTCAAGGGCTGAGTAGCCGCTCGGCGTAACACCTACAACGCGCAACACCTACAACGCGCAACACCTACAACGATGCGGCGACTTCCCACAGCCGTTCGCGGTCGGTGGTGTCCGAACGCAGCGGGCTGAGCACCAGATCCGTCGCTCCCGCCTCGAGGTAGCGCTGCAGCTGCGTGCGCACCGCGTCGGCCGGACCCACGGCGGCGAGCTCGCCCGCCTTCTCGACGCCCTCGCGCGCGATGACCTTCTGGTATGACGGGATGGTCGCGTAGAACTCCAACTCCCCGTCCGCCAGCGCCCTCGCTGCGTCGACGTCGTCGGACACCACCACCGGCACCGCCGCGATGATTCGCGGCGCGGGCCGCCCCGCCGCCGTCGCTGCGTCGGTGATCGTCGGTGCGATGAACTGCTCGATGGTGCGCGGACCCGCCAGGTAGGGCAACGTGCCGTCGGCCAGTTCACCCGTCACACGCAAGGCCTTCGGCCCCATGGCCGCGACGTACAGCGGGATGGGCGTACCACCGGGAACGGCGACGGGCCACTCCGGCGCGGCGGTGAAGTCACTGCCGTGGTAGTCCACCGCACCGGTGTCGAAGATGGACCGCAGCACGGTGAGGTGCTCCCGCAACCGACCGACCGGGTTGGGCCACGCCGTGCCGAACGCCTGCGCCTCGACGACGTGCGCACCAAGCCCGAGGCCGAGGCTGAAGTTGCCGTGCGCCGCCGCCTGCGCGGTCTGCGCAAGGGTGGCGAGGATCAACGGGTGGCGGGGATTGATCGGCACGACGAAGGTGCCGACGCCGAGTCCCGGCACGGCGGCACCGACGAGCCCGGCAAGGCTGATCGCGTCGTAATCGAACCGCTGCGCCAGCCAGATCTGCTGAACTCCGAGTTCGTGGGCGGCACGGGCCTGGTCGATGACGTCGTCGACGGCGTTGCTGGCACTGGGGCTGGGATTGATGACCACTCCGGTAGGCATGCCAGGGTCAACCGGCCCACGTGACGGGCGCATTCCCTTTGACTCGGGGTGCGCATTACCCCGGGCCGTGCGCATACTGGGCGACCATGACATCCGCGACGACTTCCGCGACGTCCGCTACCTCCGCGACCGGAATCGACATCACGGCGCTGACCAAGACCTTCAAGGTGGGGCGCCGCCCCGTCGAGGCCCTGGCGGCCGTCGACCTGCACACCACCAAGGACGCGTTCCTCGCGCTGCTCGGCCCATCTGGCTGCGGCAAGTCGACCGTGCTGCGGATCCTCGCCGGTCTGGAGGAACCCACTGGAGGAACCGCGCTGATCAACGGCGAGTCACCCACTGAACTGCGCAAACACCACGAGCTCGGGATCGCCTTCCAGGACTCGGCGCTGTTGCCCTGGCGCAGCGTCGTCTCCAACATCGGACTGCCCTTGCAGGTCGCGGGGCTGCCCTCCGACCCGGACCTCATCGCCGACCTGGTCAAACTCGTCGGTCTCGAAGGCTTCGAGAAGGCGAAACCGGCGCAGCTGTCGGGCGGCATGCGCCAGCGCGTGTCCATTGCCCGCGCCCTGGTGGTCAAACCGACCGTGCTCCTGCTCGACGAACCGTTCGGCGCTCTCGACGACATGACCCGTCAGCGCCTCAACCTCGAATTGCTGCGCATCTGGACCGAGAAGCCCGCCACGACGCTGATGGTCACCCACGGCATCGCCGAGGCGGTGTTCCTGTCCGACGTCGTCGCCGTGATGAGCCCGCGGCCCGGCCGCATCATCGAAATGGTGCCGATCGACCTGCCTCGCCCCCGCACTCCCGACATCATGCGCACACCGGAGTTCCACCGGATCCACGACTACCTGACCGAGCTGCTGTTCGGGAGGTCCGACGGCACGCAGGGCATCGCGTGACGGCGCGCCCCGCCTGGCTCGGCGGTGCCATCGGGATCGCTGGGCTGCTGCTGGCATGGTGGTTGCTTGCCGCGCTCGGCGCGGCGGGCGGCACCATCCCGACACCCGTCGCCGTGTTGAGCACCATGGCCCGCGACGGCGCCGCCCTCTACGGACCGAACTTCGCGGTGACCTCGCAGGGCGCGGTGCAGGGCTTCCTGTGGGGCAACGGCCTGGCGATCGCGTTGGCCGTCCTGGTCGTGCTGATCCCACCCGTCGAATCGCTGGCGACGCAGCTGGCGATCCTCAGCTACTGCACGCCGCTGCTGGCGCTGGGCCCGATCATCCTGGTGGTGTTCGGCGGCCGGGCGCCCACCATCTTCCTCGCGGCGATGTACTGCTTCTTCACCACGATGGTCGGCACGCTCGCCGGTCTCCGGTCGGCCGACAAGGCCAGCCTCGACCTGGTCGAGGCGTACGGCGGTGGCCGGTGGCAGAAGTTCACCAAGGTCCGCCTCTTCTCGGCGGCGCCGAATACGTTCGCGGCGTTGAAGATTGCGGCACCGTCGGCGGTACTGGGCGCCATCCTTGGCGAGTACCTCGGCGGCGTCGACAGCGGCATCGGCGTCGCACTGACGGCGGCGCAGACGTCCTACAACGTGCCGCGCACCTGGGGACTCGCGATCGCGGCGGCGGCCATGGCCGGTCTTGGCTACGCGATCGTCGCCGTGGTGGCCAGACTGGTCACCCCATGGACGTCGGCGGGCAAGCGGTGACGTCGACGCTGCGCCGCGTTGGGCGCTTCCTCGCCCCGCTGGGCATCGCCATGGCCCTGCTCTTCGCGCTGTGGTACCTGTTTCTCGTCGCCTTCCCCCAGGTCGGCCCGCGGGTCGGCAAGTCGCCGGTGGACGTTTGGAACTATCTGTTCACCGCGCCCACCAGCGACACCGCCCGGACCAACCTGCTGGACAACCTGCAGATCACCATGCGCGACGCGTCGATCGGCTTCGTCGCGGGCATCGGCGCCGCCGTCGTCGTGGCTGCCCTCTTCGTGCTGTTCGCCAGCCTGGCGCAGACTCTGCTGCCGATCGCCGTGCTGCTGCGTTCGGTGCCCCTGGTGGCGATGACGCCGATCATCGTCCTGGTGTTCGGGCGCGGGGTGGCCGCAGTGACCGTGATGGCGAGCATCGTCGTATTCTTCCCCGCCCTGGTGATGATCATGGCCGGATTGCGTGAGGCACCCCGTCAGGCACAGGAACTCGTCGAGGCGTACGGCGGCAACCGGTGGAAGGCGCTGTACCTGGTGGCGATCCCGTCCGCGCTGCCGTCGGTGTTCGCCGCGGCGCGAATCTCGGTGCCGGGCGCGCTGATCGGGGCGCTGATCGGCGAATGGTTGGGCAGCGGTGAGGGTTTGGGCTCCAGTCTGATCAAGGCGATACCGCGCTATCAGTACAACGAACTCTGGGCGTCGATCGCCATCGTCACCATCGTGTCGATCCTGCTCTACGCCGTGGTCGGCGTGATGGAGAGCGTGGTACTCGCCCGATTCGGGCCGGATGCCGGAAAGACGCGCTGACAACTTCCTGTCAGGCGCTTAGGGTGCGATCCATGACTTCCCTCCATCGCCGCGAGTTCCTTCGGTACGCCACGCTCGCCGGCTTGGCCGTCGGCGGAAGCGGGCTCGTCGCCGCGTGTGGTGGTGGCGACTCGACCAGTTCGTCCAGCAGCAGCCCCTCGGACGGCTCGAAGTTCGGCAAGGTCGCGGTCCAGCTGTCCTGGATCAAGAACATCGAGTTCGCGGGCGAATACTTCGCGCTCGAGAAGGGCTATTACACCGACGCGGGATTCAGCGGCGTCGACCTCGTTGCCGGCGGTGCCGCGGGCACGGGTGTGGAGGCCGGCCTTGACACCGGAAAGATCTGGATCGGCATGTCGGCGCCGCAGTTGACCGCGCCCGCGGTGCTCAACGGTCTGCCCGCGAAGATCGTCGGCGCCACCTATCAGAAGAATCCGTTCGCCATCGTCAGTTCGGCGGCCAAGCCGATCAACACGCCGCAGGACATGGTGGGCCGCAAGATCGGCGTGCAGGACTCCAATCAGCTGGTGTTCGGTGCGCTGTTGGACGCCAACGGCATCGACCCCAAGTCGATCACCGTGGTGCCTGCCCAGTTCGACCCGAGCCCGCTGGCCAACGGCGAGGTCGACGGCTGGGTCAGTTATGTGACCAACGAACCGATCACGTTGGCGGCCAAGGGTTTCCCCAACCACGCCATGTTGTTCGCCGACTTCAAGCTTCCCCTGGTGGCCGAGACGTTCACCGTCAAGCAAGAGACCATCGACAACGAGCGCGACAAGCTCAAGGCGTTCCTGATCGCCGAGATCAAGGGCTGGCAGGACGCGATCGCCGATCCCGCCGAATCCGCCCGCCTGGCCGCGGAGGTCTACGGCAAGGACCAGAACCTCGACGTCGCCGAGCAGACCGAGGAAGCCAAGGCCCAGGTCGGCCTCGTCGTCTCCGACGACACCAAGGCCAACGGCCTGTTCACCATGACCCAGGCCCTCATCGACGAGAACATCACGGCGCTGCAGGCGGCCAAACTCGACATTGCCGCAGAAGACCTCTTCGACATGTCGCTCATCACCGAGATCTACGCCGAGCACCCCGACCTGAAGATCTGAGTGCCGTCACCCGTGGTTGCGCGTCACCAGGCAGCGCAACCGGTCGACCGCCACCTCGAGGACGATCTTCTTGGCCCGCTTCATCAGGAACCGGGGGATCGGCGCGGCCACGTCGACGGTGATGTCGAAGCGCACCCGCGTCTGGTCGCCCACCCTGGTCAGGTTGTACTCGCCGTGCTGAGCGCGCTGCTGGAACGTGTCCTCGGCGTCCCACACCACCCAGTCGGGACCCCAGTGGTATTCGAGGACTTCCCTGTCGGTGACGCCCATCAGCTTCAGCGTGGTCTTCACGTGATGCGGCCTGCCGTCGGGGTGACGGTCCAGGATTTCGGCCTGCCGATGGACCGTCGACCACGACGGAACGTCCTCGATGTCGGCGAGGGCATCGAGGATCGCCTCGGGTGAGGCGTCGAACATCAATTCGCGCGATGCCCTGACGGCCATATAGCAAATGTAGTAATCATGTCTTGCTTGTGCAACACTTTGCTCAGCTAACTCTTGCTACCAACCGACATCGTCGATCGACGTCGTTCCCCTCGGTGGCTGTCCAACGGGTCCCGCCGGAGTGCGGGAGAACCTCGGCGCCGGCGCCGCCTGATCGACGCCCTCGCTGGTGACGATCACCTGTCCCCGACCGGAGCGCTCCCGCTCGAACGGTATTCGTCGAATCGTCAGCCCTTCTTCACCTTCAGCACCTGTTTGCGCAAACCGTCGGTCGCGGTCTCCATCCCGCCCTTGAGGGTCCGCTTGAGCAAGAAACCCGGCATCGGAATCGAGAGGTCGATCGCCATGTCGAACCTCACCCGCGTCTTGTCGCCGTCCGGCTTCAGCGAGTACCCGGCGTCCTGCGCCTTCAGCTGACCCGCCGACACCAGCGTCCACGTCACGCCGCTGTCGGACCAGGTGTACTCGATGACCTGCTCGTCGGTGATGCCCGCTGCCTTGACCGTCATCTTGACCTGCTTGGGACGCCCGTCGGGGTAGCTGTCGAGGATCTCGGCGCGTTGGTACTGCGGTGACCACGTCGGCGTCGCCTCGACGTCGGCGATGACGTCGAGGATCTCCGCGGGGGTAGCTTCGATGACGACTTCACGGGAATCACTGGTTGCCATGACCGCGACAGTAGCCAGCGGCGGCGGACGGTTGGGTGCTTTCGCCACGCGCCGTTCACGCTGGAGTGGAAACATCTTCGGGGTGACGACCCCCCACACGGACAATCCGCAGACCATCGCCCATCCGGCG
>NZ_JBEVLO010000315.1:0-3644 GCF_040509115.1 Mycobacterium sp.
CGAGTTGGATCGCCAGCTCAGCCTGAACGAGTCCGTGCTGCGGACCAAGGTGATGCGGACCGACAAGCACTAGGCCCAACAGCCTGTGCTCGTCGTAGTGCTTCCGTAGGCTCGCCTGCGAAAGCTTGCGACCACACCGCCAAATCCCAGATCCCAGGAGGACTCTCGTGGCTGGTGACACCACCATTACCGTCGTCGGAAACCTGACCGCCGATCCCGAACTGCGCTTCACCCCGTCGGGTGCTGCCGTGGCCAACTTCACCGTTGCGTCCACGCCGCGCCAGTTCGACCGTCAGACCAATGAGTGGAAGGACGGCGAAGCGCTGTTCCTCCGTTGCAACATCTGGCGTGAGGCTGCCGAGAACGTGGCCGAGAGCCTCACCAGGGGCTCGCGGGTAATCGTGACCGGCAGGTTGAAGCAGCGTTCGTTCGAGACCCGCGAGGGTGAGAAGCGCACGGTGTTCGAGGTGGAGGTCGACGAGATCGGTCCCTCGCTGCGGTATGCGACGGCGAAGGTCAACAAGGCCAGCCGCAGCGGTGGCGGTGGAGGCGGCTTCGGTGGCGGCGGCGGCGGAGGTTCGCGTCCCGCGGCGGCCAGCAGCGCGCCGGCGGACGACCCGTGGGGCAGTGCCCCGGCGTCGGGTTCGTTCAGCGGCGCCGACGAAGAACCTCCCTTCTGATCAACAGTTTTCACGTACCTAGAAAGAGATAGACATGGCCAAGTCCTCCACCAAGAGGCGCCCGGCTCCAGAAAAGCCGGTCAAGACTCGCAAGTGCGCGTTCTGCTCCAAGAAGGGGCAGACCATCGATTACAAGGACACCGCATTGCTGCGGACCTATATCAGCGAGCGCGGCAAGATCCGCGCCCGTCGCGTCACCGGTAACTGCGTGCAGCACCAGCGTGACATCGCGATCGCCGTCAAGAATGCCCGCGAGGTGGCTCTGCTGCCGTTCAGCGCGGCGTCGCGCTAGACCGGAACGGAGACAACCGACATGAAGCTCATTCTCACTGCCGAGGTCGACCACCTCGGTGCGGCTGGCGATACCGTCGAAGTCAAGGATGGCTACGGCCGTAACTTCCTGCTGCCTCGTGGCATGGCGATCGTGGCGTCGCGTGGCGCCGAGCGCCAGGCCGACGAGATCCGCAGGGCGCGCGAGACGAAGACCGTGCGCGACCTCGATCATGCCAAGGAGATCAAGGCCGCCCTTGAGGCGCTCGGCCCCGTCTCGCTGCCCGTGAGGACCGCGGGCGACAGCGGCAAGCTGTTCGGCTCGGTGTCCACCAGTGACATCGCGTCTGCCATCAAGAAGGCCGGCGGCCCCAACCTGGACAAGCGCACCATCCAGCTGCCCAAGGCCCACATCAAGGCCGTTGGCACCTATGCGGTCGCCGTGAAGCTGCACCCCGAGGTCAACGTCGCGGTGTCGTTGAGCGTCGTCGCCGAGTAGCAACCGCAGCATCGATCCGCCCGGGTGGAGACTTGATCAGTCTTCGCCCGGGCGTTGCTGTGTCGTCTGGCGAACTCAACCGAGCGTTCCTGATACAGCGAACCTAACCGGCTGTTAACCTGCCCGGCGATCGCTGGCAACACAACACGCCCGAGAAGGCAACCCAGCCCGACACGCCGAGGCAATTGGCATCCACAGATCCGCACATGCTCTGTGATGCCCTTATCTGCGTGGATGTCGAAAAACTGGTGATTACTCCACAAGTTGTCCCCAAGGCCTCAACATGGCCGACCACGGCTATCCACACGCCATGCACAGGTTCATCAACAAGGTCGGGTTGCGCTGCTCTCAGCAACGTCTAGCGTGAGCCGTCGCGACTACACCCAGTGTTCTCGCGGGGGTGGATGTCGGTGGGCACACTTACAGTCGCGACCAGACGATGTCGAATGCATGTTCGATGCCAAGGCACGGACGTGAAGGGGAGGTAGGACGCTTCGTGGCAGTCGTCGATGACCTGGGCCGTCCGGGCGGTCACTTTGGAGGTCGTTCGGACGAGGACGGTCCGCCGCCTAGTGAGGACTACGGGCGCCAGCCCCCTCAGGACATGGCTGCCGAACAGTCCGTCCTCGGCGGCATGCTCCTATCCAAGGACGCCATCGCCGACGTCCTGGAGCGCCTCCGGCCCGGTGACTTCTACCGCCCCGCGCATCAGAACGTGTACGACGCGATCCTCGATCTCTACGGACGCGGAGAGCCTGCCGACGCCATCACCGTCTCCGCCGAGCTCGACCGTCGCGGCCTGCTCAAGAGGATCGGCGGCGCGCCCTATCTGCACACGCTGATCTCGACGGTGCCGACCGCGGCCAATGCGGGGTATTACGCGGGCATCGTGGCGGAGAAGGCGCTGCTGCGACGCCTCGTGGAGGCCGGCACGCGCGTCGTGCAGTATGGCTACGCCGGTGCCGACGGTGCCGATGTCGCCGACGTGGTGGACCGGGCGCAGGCAGAGATCTACGACGTCACCGAGCGGCGTGCGACGGAGGACTTCGTCGTGCTCGAGCATCTGCTGCAGCCGACCATGGACGAGATCGACGCGATCGCCTCGCAGGGCGGTGTCTCGCGCGGTGTGCCGACGGGCTTCGTCGAGCTCGACGAGGTGACCAATGGTCTGCACGCCGGTCAGATGATCGTGGTGGCGGCAAGGCCTGGTGTCGGGAAGTCGACACTTGGATTGGATTTTCTGCGGTCGTGCTCGATCAAGAACCGGATGTCCAGCGTCATCTTCTCCTTGGAGATGAGAAAGTCCGAGATCGTCATGCGCCTGCTGTCGGCCGAGGCGAAGATCAAGCTCGCCGACATGAGGTCCGGCCGGATGAGCGACGACGACTGGACGAAGCTGGCGCGCCGCATGAGCGAGATCAGTGAGGCGCCGCTCTACATCGACGATTCGCCGAACCTCACGATGATGGAGATCCGCGCCAAGGCGCGCCGGCTGCATCAGAAGGCGGACCTGCGGCTCATCGTGGTCGACTACCTGCAGCTGATGACGTCGGGCAAGAAGGTCGAGTCCCGCCAGCAGGAGGTGTCCGAGTTCTCCAGGCAGATCAAGCTTTTGGCCAAGGAGTTGGGCGTTCCCGTGGTCGCGATGAGCCAGCTGAACCGTGGCCCGGAACAGCGCACGGACAAGAAGCCGATGCTCTCAGACCTGCGTGAGTCGGGATCCATCGAACAGGACGCGGATATGGTCATCCTCCTGCACCGGCCCGATGCGTTCGAGCGCGACGACCCCCGTGGCGGCGAAGCCGACCTCATCATCGCCAAGCATCGCGCCGGTCCGACCAAGACGATAACCGTTGCGCACCAACTGCATTTGTCGCGCTTCACCAACATGGCGCATTGAGAGTGCGGGTGTGGTCGAGCCCAGGTGCTCGCGTGATGCTTCGATGTCGGCAATCAGGTGCTCGGGTGGTGTTGTGCGCCATGACCGTTACAGGGTCGCTGGCGTGAGGCGTGTGGTTACCGCATCCACGTTGGTCGAACATCACGACCTGAAATGCCTTGAGGTCGAACCCCTTTGGCCGATCAGTGGTCTGCCAGATCCAGGTCCACCGTGCACCACCAGTACCGGCCGACCATGAGGGTTGCCCGTGGCCTCCCAGTACACCAGGTTGCCCTCACCGACGTTGTGGTCCTAC
>NZ_JBEVLO010000316.1:0-3389 GCF_040509115.1 Mycobacterium sp.
AGGCCCTCGACGGTGAACTCGGCCAGCGCACGGCGCGAACGTTCCAGGGCCTCGTCGCGGGTGGCACCCGTGACGATCAGCTTGGCCAGCATCGAGTCGAACTGGCCGCCGATCACCGACCCGGACTCCACGCCGGAGTCCAGACGCACGCCGGGACCCGTCGGCGGATCGAACTTCGTCACCGGGCCGGGGGCGGGAAGGAAGCCGCGGCCGGCGTCCTCACCGTTGATGCGGAACTCGAAGCTGTGGCCACGTGGCGTCGGGTCCTCGGTGATGTCGAGGGCTTCGCCGTCGGCGATGCGGAACTGCTGGCGAACCAGGTCGATCCCCGAGGTCTCCTCGGTGACCGGATGCTCGACCTGCAGGCGGGTGTTCACCTCGAGGAACGAGATCAGCCCGTCCTGACCGACGAGATACTCGACGGTGCCTGCACCGTAGTAGCCGGCCTCCTTGCAGATCCGCTTGGCGGATTCGTGAATCTCCTTGCGCTGCGCCTCGGTCAGGAACGGCGCGGGCGCCTCCTCGACCAGCTTCTGGAATCGACGCTGCAGCGAGCAGTCACGGGTGCCCGCGACGACGACGTTGCCATGCGTGTCGGCGATGACCTGAGCCTCGACGTGGCGCGGCTTGTCCAGGTACCGCTCGACGAAGCACTCGCCACGGCCGAACGCCGAGACCGCCTCACGCGTCGCGGAGTCGAACAGCTCGGGAATCTCCTCGATGGTGCGCGCGACCTTCATGCCGCGGCCACCGCCACCGAATGCCGCCTTGATGGCGACCGGAACGCCGTACTCCTGCGCGAACGCGACGACCTCGTCGGCGTCCTTGACCGGGTCCGGGGTGCCGGGAACCAACGGCGCGTCGGCCTTGGCGGCGATGTGGCGGGCGGTCACCTTGTCGCCGAGGTCGCGGATCGACTGCGGGCTGGGTCCGATCCAGATCAGCCCCGCGTCCAAGACGGCCTGCGCGAAGTCGGCGTTCTCCGACAGGAAGCCGTATCCGGGGTGGATCGCGTTGGCGCCGGACTTCGCCGCGGCGTCGAGGATCTTGGCGAAGTCCAGGTAGGACTCGGCCGAGGTCTGGCCACCCAGCGCGAAGGCCTCGTCGGCCAACCGGACGTGCGGCGCATCTGCATCGGGATCGGCGTACACGGCCACGCTGCCCAGCCCGGCGTCCTTCGCTGCGCGGATCACCCGGACGGCGATCTCGCCGCGGTTGGCGACGAGCACCTTGGAGATCTTCGAGCTGGCGTGACTGGGCACAGGGCCTCCTGATGCGTGTGTTTCTAAGAAACGTCTTTAAGAATATGTTCGGGGGCAGTTTAAGGGGCGGACCCCCATACCGAGCGAACCGGGATCCCTTACTCGCCGGTAGGTTTCGGGATGACCTAAGCCGACTCGCGGAGCCGCCGCTTGATTCGGGCCAGCATCGCCGCCATTCCCCGCAGACGCAGCGGGCTGATCAGGGCGGCAAGGCCCAGATCGGTGTAGAAGTCGTCTGGCACGGCGAGGATCTCCTCGGCGGAGTGCTCGTCGAGTCCGGCGGCCAGGATCGAGGCGAACCCGCGCGTCGTTGGCGCCTCTGCGGGAGCGCTGAAGAACAACCTCACGTGGTCGCGGTCGGCGGCATCGACGTGAAGGAACAGCGGGGACTGGCATTCGGGCACCGGCTCCATCGCCGCCTCTTCGAGATCTGCAGGCAGGGGCGGCAGATCGTTGGAGAACTCAAGCAGCAACTGCAGCTTGTCCTGGCCCTGCATGTCGGCGAAGTCGGAGACGACCTCCGCCAACGCGGACGGAAGGCTCATCGGCTCATCGCTCGCTCGCAAGCGTCGCTCACGGAGCTTCGCCAGGCTCTTCCCCGACGGCGACGGGTACCCGAACGGCATTGCCCCACTCCGTCCAAGAGCCGTCGTAGTTGCGCACGCCGGGCAGCCCGAGCAGATGCGTCAACACGAACCAGGTGTGGCTGGACCGCTCGCCGATGCGGCAGTACACCACCGTCTTGTCCTCGGGGGTCAGGAATCCGTACAGCGCGTCGAGCTCGGCGCGACTGCGGAACTTGCCGCTGTCCTCTGCTGCCTTGGCCCACGGGATCGACTTGGCCGTCGGAATGTGGCCGCCGCGCAGCGCGCCCTCCTCCGGGTAGTCCGGCATGTGGGTGCGCTCCCCGGTGTACTCCAGCGGCGAGCGGACGTCGATCAGCGGCTCGGCGCCGAGGATCGCGAGGACGTCGTCCTTGTAGGCGCGGATGTCGGCGTCGTTGCGCTCGACGACCGGATACCCGGTGGTCGTCTTGGAGGGCACGTCCAGGGTGGTGTCGCGTCCATTGGACACCCACAGGTCGCGGCCACCGTCGAGCAGGCGCACGTCGGGATGCCCAAACAACGTGAAGACCCAGAGCGCGTATGCGGCCCACCAGTTGCTCTTGTCGCCGTAGATCACGACGGTGTCGTCGCGGCTGATGCCCTTGCGGTCCATCAAAGCCGCGAACTGGGCGCCGTCGATGTAGTCGCGAACCGTGGGGTCGTTGAGGTCGACGTGCCAGTCGATCTTCACCGCCCCGGGAACGTGGCCGGTGTCATACAGGAGGACGTCCTCGTCGGATTCGACGATGGCCAGGCCTGCACGGCCGATGTTTCCCGCCAGCCAGTCGGCGGTGACCAGTCGTTCGGGGTGGGCGTAGGCGGCGAGGGACGGATGCGGATCCGCGGGCAAAGGCACGGGTTAGAGCCTACTTGTTCTCCGCCGGTGGGAAAGGCTCCATGTCACCCGTCGCTTCACTCGCCCCGGGGACGGGATTGTCGATCCAGAGCTGAGCGATGGACAGGCCGAGGCCGGCCAGCATCCGCCGAATCATGGGAAGGCCGATGCCGATCACCGCCGAAGGATCGCCGGTCACGCCCTCGACGAACCAGCCGCCGAGCCCGTCGAGGGTGAAGCCCCCGGCCACGGCCGTCGGCTCGCCGCTGGCCGCGTAGGCAGCCAGGTCGCCCTCGGACGGGGTGCCGAAGTGCACCGTGGTGACCGCGTGCTGAGCGGCCATATCGTGAATTTCGTTGTCGCGCAAGCGAATGACACTGTGGCCGGTGAAGAGTTCGCCAGAACTGCCCGCCATGGCGCGCCACCCCTCGACGGCAGCCGCGGCCGACGCAGGCTTGCCCAAGAGCTGCCCGCCGCGGTAGAGCATCGAATCGCAACCGATCACCACGCAGTCCGCCCCGACACCTGGCTCCAGCGTCCGCGCCACGGCCTTCGCCTTGGCGGTCGCCAACGCCGTCGTGGTCTCGCCGGGACCGCAACCCTGGGGTAGTGCCGCGACGACGGCGTCCTCGTCGACACCCGAGACGATCACCAACGGATCGATGCCCGCGCCACGCAACACCTTCA
>NZ_JBEVLO010000317.1:0-17973 GCF_040509115.1 Mycobacterium sp.
GAACTTCGCGCAATGCACACCCCCGGCCACTCACCAGGCTCGGTTTGCTGGTACGCCCCCGAACTCGGCGCGGTGTTCAGCGGCGACACCCTCTTCAGCGGCGGACCCGGTGCGACCGGGCGGTCCTACTCCGACTTCCCCACGATCCTCGAGTCGATCTCCGGCAAGCTCGGCACGCTGCCGGGCCCCACCGTCGTCTACACCGGCCACGGTGACTCCACCACCATCGGCGACGAGATCGTCAACTACGACGACTGGGTCGCCAGGGGACACTAGCGACCGTCGAGTACGCGCCTCTTCTCGGCCTCGTACTCGTCCTCGGTCAACGCCCCCGACTCTCGCAGGCGGGCAAGCGTATTGAGCTGTTCGATGCGGATGCCCTGATCGCTGGGAACGTACTGGTCGGCGGACCACGTGGGGACCACCCCCAGGGTGGGCGGCGGTTGATAACCGGGTACCGGCCCGGAGCGCCTCACGCTGGCCGCCCAGAACCGCGCGACGACCAGATCGACGACGCCGAACCCGAAGACGGCCGCCAGGATCCACGGCACGTCGTCGTAGGGACTGCCGTGCCCGAACGCGAGGGTGGGGTTGAGGTAGGCGCTGACGTTGCCGTCGAGCTCGACGTCGTAGCTGCCCGCGGTCGCGACGTGGAGGTAGCCGATGCGGACCCGCGCGTCGTTGTTGACCGTGGTCGTACTGCCGTAGTCCTCCGTGAGTGTTGCGTCGACGCCGCCGGGCCCGGTGATCCGGTAGTTCAACGGCGGCACGGGTAGTCCACTGCCGCTACCGCCGACGAGCACCGTGTGGAACGTGACCGTCACGTCGCCCTCGGGCAACTGCACGGTGCCGGAGCCTGGGATGGGCACCTCGCCGTAGGCGTCGTACTCGTCGAATGCGAACGCGTTGAGAATCAGCATCAGGACGAATCCGACTCCTGCGGCGATCATGGTGAGCACCGCGACGACCGTCAGCACCTTGGGCGCCGTCCCCCGAGTCATGCACGGCAGTCTTTCACGTCGATGCGCTTTACGAGCTACCGTTTCAGGCATGCCCGAATCGAGTGCCGTGGTACGGCCGGAGCCGTTCGACAGCGGCTCATACACCGCGACCTCGCGGCTGCAGGCGGCCGGATTGCAACGGGCGATAACGCTTTTCGCCGAGGCCGCGGAGACGGTGCCCATTCCCCAGCCACCGCGTCCGATCGTCATCGCCGACTACGGCGCGGCGACCGGGCACAACTCGCTGCTTGCGGTCGGGGCGGCGATCGCCGTGTTGCGCAAGCGGACTCGCCCCGAACACTCGGTGCTGGTGACCCATACCGACGTGCCCGAGAACGATTTCACCGAACTGTTCCGCACCCTGAGCGAGGATCCGGACACGTATCTGAAGAAGGATGCCGCATCGTTCGCCTCGGCGGTTGGCCGATCGTTCTACCGTCAGATCGTGCCGTCCAACAGCGTCAATCTGGCTTGGTCGGCCTGGGCAATCCAGTGGCTGGGCCGGGTCCCCTGCCCGGTCCCCGACCACGTCGTGTCGGCCTACAGTCGTGACGAGGACGTGCGCTCCGCATACGCCAGGCAGGCTGCGCACGATTGGCACGAGTTCATCGCGTTCCGCGGTCGCGAACTGAGCCCCGGTGGCCGCCTGGTAGTGATGACGACGGCGATCGCCGAGGACGGGGACTTCGGTTACCGTCCGCTGCTCGATGCGACGATGGCGACGCTCACCGACCTCGCGGCACGGGGTGTCCTCGACGAGGACGAGGTGCGCCAGATGTCGATCCCGATCGTCGCGCGCCGCGGCCGCGACTTCCTGTCACCGTTCGCCCCTTCGGGAACCTTCGAGAAGTTGTCGGTGGAGCACGTGGAGGTGTTCGACGCCGAGGACCGGTTCTGGACGCAGTACAAGGTTCACCAGAAGGCCGCGGCGTTTGGCAGGAACTGGGCGGCGTTCCTTCGGGCGTCCACGTTCCCCGCGCTGGCCGCGCAGCTGGCCGAGGAGCGGCGGGCGGGATTCCTCGACGCGCTCACCTCTGGCGTCGCGGAGAGATTGGCGGCGGCACCGGCCGAGATCCGAATCCCCCTGGCGGAGATCGTCATCGAGAAGAAGCAGAGCGCGCACTGAGGCTCAGCTGGCGATGCGGCCGTCGGCCTTGCTCCCGGCGTCCGCGCGTCGGAAGGTGTTGCGGTAGTGCTGCGGTGAGACGCCCGTCAGACGACGGAACTGCTCGCGGAAGTTCACGGGCGAGGAGAACCCCACCTCGCGGCCGATCTTCTCCACCCCTTGCGACGTCGTCTCGAGCATCTGCTGGGCGTGTCGCACCCGGACGCCGGTCAGCCATTGCATCGGGGTTTGGCCGGTCTCGGCCTGAAACCGGCGGTTCAGCGTGCGGACGCTGACCGCGGCGCGCGCGGCGATGTCGCCGAGCAACAGGTCGCGGTGCGCCTCGAGTTCCAGCCATGCCAGCACCTCGCCGAGTTCGGCGCGTTCGCCGATTCCGTTGGCGACAGGGCGGTTCCGCAGAATGAACTGCGCCTGACCGCCGCTGCGATGCAGGGGCGCGACCGCCAGTCTTGCGGCATCGGCGGCCACGGCCGCACCGTAGTCGGTGGCCACGACGTGCAGGCACAGGTCCAGGCCTGCCGAAGCACCCGCAGACGTGAGGAGTCGGCCCTCGTCGACGTACAGCACGTCGGGGTCGAGGTGGACGGCGGGGAACGTGGCGCGGAAGAGGTCGGCGGCCAGCCAGTGCGTGGTGGCGCGTTTGCCGTCGAGGAGGCCGGTTGCCGCGAGCGTGAACGCGCCGGAGCAGATCGAGGCGAGCCTGGCCCCGCGGTCGAAGGCCTCGCGGAGCGCGTCGAGCACCACCGGTGACTGCTCGGTCGTGACGTCGTTGCAGCCGGGCACCACGATGGTGTCGGCCTCGGCGAGCGCGTCGAGACCGTGCTCGGTGGCGATGCTCAACGGACCCGCGGTGACTACGGGTGCGGTACCGCAGACCAGCACTCGGTAGCCGGGCTCACCCGAGGCCAAGGTGACGCGGCCGAACACCTCGACGGGCGTGGCGAGGTCGAAGGCGATGGTGTCGGGCAGCGCCAGGACCGCCACGGTGTGCATCCGACGAGGCTAGCAGAGACTGGCAAGATCCCGTCGATGGACATACTTCTGGCCACTATCGGTCCGGCGGGCGCGCGGTGTGTCCGAGGAGCGACCTCGGCCGGAAGTCCGTGCGGCAGAGCCGTTGCCATCCGATCACCGGCGGAGGACGATGAACACCGACGGCAGCGCCGTCGGGACGCTGCCCCTTTCTCAGGAGGCAGATCGTGCATGCGCGAACAACCACCATAGAGGCGACGCCCTCATCCATCGATGCAGGCGTCGCGTACGTCCGCGAGACGGTGATGCCGTTGCTGGACGGCTTGGAAGGCTACATCGGCCTTTCCCTGCTGGCCGATCGGTCGTCCGGTCGGTGCATCACCACCAGCGCGTGGGAATCCTTGGATGCGATGCGCGCGAGCGCCGCGGCCGTCGACGACGTCCGCAACCGTGCCGCGGAGATCTTCGGCGGTGGTGCTCCCACCATCGAGGAGTGGGAGATCGCGGTCCTGCACCGCCAGCACGAAACCGGTGAGGGCGCCTGCGTTCGGGTGACCTGGGCCAATGTCGAACCCGACCAGATCGACCCCGGCATCGAGGTCTTCAGGTCGGCGCTACCCGCCATGGAGCAAATCGAAGGACTGTGCAGCACAAGCCTCTTGGTGGACAGGGCGACCGGTCGCGGGGTGTCGTCGGCCGCCTACGAGAGCGCCGACGCCATAGAACGCAACCGGGCCGAGATCGAGCGACTCAAGGGTTCGGTGTCCGGCGAGGCCGCCGCACGAATCCTCGAAGAGCACGACTTCGAGCTGATGATTGCCCATCTGCGGGTTCCCGAGATGGCCTGAGGGCCAGGGGTGACCTGACTCAGGGAGCCATCTCGTAGGCGCCGTCGTAGGCCTTGACCCGCTGCCACACCCGGTCGAACCGCTCGGCGTCGGCAACCGGCTTGCGGATCGCGCCGAGCGCCCAGTCCTGCTGCGCCCGCGTCGAGGTCGGCTTGCCTTGCAGCGCAACGGCGTAGGTGTTGAAGTCGTTGACCTGGAAGCCGAAGATCGCGTCCAGGATGTCGTCGTCGAGACCGGTGAGCGCGGCCTGCTCGAGGATCAGCTGGCCGTACACGATGAGCGAGAACAGGTGCCCGACGTTGAGGAGGAAGTCGAGGTCCTTCTGCTGCGCGGCATCCGGTGCGGCCGTCACCAGCAGCTCCCGGAATGCCTTGGCCTGCTGGTAGAACACCCCGACGTTGGGAATCCGCGCGTGCTCGTCGTACACCGGCGTCCAGTCGGCGAACTGGATCGCCCCTGCCCCGCGGGTGGGACCCTGGTTCCAGAAGAACGTGTCGTCAGCGGCGTCGTTGCGGGTCGGAATCGCCGGGTACTCCTTGGGATTGAGCATGTAGTTGGGCATGAACTTCAGCACCAGTCCGACGTTGACGTGCACGGTGCCCTCCAACCGGGGCAGGCACCCGATCAACTGGGCGACCTCTCGGAACATGGTGTTCTTCTCATACCCCTTGGCGGCGATCACGTCGTGCAGGGCCCGGATCACGGTCTCGCCCTCCATCGTGACCTTGGCCTTGGTCATGGGGTTGAACAACAGGTACCGCCGATCCTCGAGGCTGGCGCTGCGGAAGTAGTCGACCGCTCGCCTGCTGAAGGCCTTCATCGCGATCATCCTTGCGTAGGCATCGACGAAGTTGGCCCGCACGTGGGAGAAGTCGGTGACCGGGTTGCCGTACAGAATTCTGTTCTGCGCGTGGGTGATCGCCTCGTAGAACGCGTGCTCGCACATCCCGATCGACGACGAGCACAGGTTGAACTTCCCGACGTTGACCGTATTGAGTGCGGCGCTGAAGGCTGCCACGCCGGCGTGCAGAATGTCCTCGGCGCGCACCGGATAGTTCTCCAGCCTGAACGTGCTCACGTAGATCTGCATGTGCACGACGTTGTCGATCAGGTGGTAGTTCTCGTTCCTGCTGTCGGCGACGAAGAAGACGTACCCTTCCCCGGCGTCCGCCTCACCGACGTCGTCACGCCTGCCGAAAACCGACACCAGGCTCGCCACGTTGCCGTTGCCGATGTAGTACTTCTCCCCCGACGCCCGGTACAGGATTCCGTCGGCCCGGTCTTCCTCGCTGGCGGGCGTCAACACCATGTCGGTGCTGTAGACGTCGGCGCCGTGGTCACGCTCGGACAACCCGAACGCCATCACCTCCCCGGCCTCCAAATCGTCGGCGGCCCTGAGCTTGGCGTCCTTGTTCTCGCTCTGCCAGACCGGCCCGAGGCCAAGGATGGTGACCTGCTCGGTGTACCAATAGGTCAACCCGTAGAAGCCGAGGATCTCGGCGAGCGCAGCATTACGGGCGCCGTCCCACCGCTTGTCGGCATCGCCGTCGGCGAACTCCGACGGCGTCAGGAACGTCGCGAACAGCCGCTCCCGCTTGACGAACTCGACGAAGTCGGCCGGCCACTGCGCCTTGAGGTCGTCATCGAGGATGCGCTTCTTGCCCTGGCCCTCGAAGAAGTCGATCGTGGCGCGCAGCAGCCGTCGGGTCTCGGCGTCGAACTCGACCGGGTCGTACGTCGTGGGGTCGAACAGAAGGCCGTCCGTTACGGCAGAAGCGGAACGACCGGGGGGTGGGGTCTGCGTCATGGCCGCGAGCCTATGGCGACTGAGGTTGCACGGGTGCCGGAACGAAGGGCAGACCGGGGATCGTCTGGTAGGGCAGCGTCGGGATGATCGGTTGCTGCGTGGGCGGCGTCGAGGACGGCGGTTGCGTCGTCGGCGTCTCGGTGACGGTAACGGGCGGCGGCTCCGTGGTGGTCGGCGGCGGGGGTGGCGGCTCGGTCGTCGCGGCGGGCGGGGGCGGTGGCGGTGGGGGCTCCTCCGTCACCGTGACCACCGGGGGCGGCGGCGCCTGCTCGGTGACCGTGTCGGGGGCGGGCGCCTGGGTCTGCGGCGGCACCTCCGACGCGGGTGGCGGAGGCGTGGTCGTGACGGGTGCCTCCGAGGTCGGGGTGCTCTCGGGGGGCGGCGACTCGTCGCTGCGCAGGGCGTACAGCGAGGCCGCGCCGACGACGGCCAGCGCGGCGACCAGGATGATCGCAGCGATGGCGAGCGGCCTGCGGTACCAGGCCAACGGCGCAAGGGCGGGGTCGTCATCGGCGTCGGGCTCGGTGAACTCGATGCGGGGCCGTGGGTCGGCGGGTTCGCCGAGGGGTTCGTAGCCGCGCTTCTCCAACCCTTCCTCCGCGAAGCCTTCCCCCGCGAACGGGCGCTCCCCGACGACCGGCTCCGGCGGGTCCTCGGCGTCCGACCACGCCAGAGCGCGGAACGTCGACGACCCCGGCGGCGCCGGGTCGACGGGCGCCAGGCCGGTCGCCGCCGGGGACAGTGCCGTCGCACCGTCGGGGACCACGCCGCGAGCGGCCCGCAGTCCCCCGCCGATCGCCGCCGCCAGCTCGGGCTGCGCCGAGGTGACGACGGGAATCCGCAGGTGCTCCGACAGCGTCGTGGTGAGGATGGGGATGCGGGCACCGCCGCCAACCGACGCGACGGCCACCAGATCGCCAGGACGAATTCCGCTGCGCTGCAACGTATCCTGAATCACGTCGACGAGCCCGCCGAGCGGTCCGGCGATCGCATCCTCGAGTTCGGCGCGAGTGACCCGCACCTCGGTCCGATGCCCAGGCAGCTCGACCGCGATCGACGTGACGGCCGTGGTCGACAGTCGTTCCTTCGCTGCCCGGCACTGCCCGCGCAGCCTGCCGAGCGAGCCGATCGCCGACGTCCCCGAGAGGTCCACCGTGCCCGCCGCCGCCAGGTCGGCGACGACGCGCGTCAACAGAGCCTGGTCGACGACGTCGCCGGACAGGTCGGGGTAGCGCACCGTCGGACCGAGCGGCCCGAAGCCCCTCGCGGCGTCGGCGAGCGTCACGCTGGTCCCCGTGCCACCCACGTCGCACAGGGCGATGATGCCGCGGGTCGGCAACCCCGGGTCGTCGTTCAGAGCGATGAGACCCGCCTCCGCGTCGGACCCGATCGGCGAGGAGACCGCGCCGCCCAGCGTCGCGCCGTTGAACTCGGTCATCGAGGCCAGTGCAGCGCGCAGTGCGTCGACGGCGGTCGACCGCCAGTGCGCTGGATGCGTCACGCCGACCGGCTCGACGGGCGGCCGACCGCCGGTCAGTGCGTACAGCAGCGCCCGCAACGCGTCGGCGAGCAGATCCTCGGCACGATGCGACGAGCCGTCGCCGGCGAGGATGGGCACCGGATCGCCGACGCGGTCGACGAAGTCGGTGATGATGAGCCCACGCTCGGCGAGGTTGGGGTTCTCGCTGGGCACACCGACTTCGGCGGGACGGTGTGGGTAGCGGGTCAGTACCGGCGACCGGGTCACCGCGGACCTGCCTACGGCCACTGCGCGAAGGGTCGTCGCCCCGACCGAGAGTCCTATGCCGTCTGCCACGCCGCCAACTGCCACGTCAACGAATCGTGCCAGCTCCGGCGATGAGAGGTAAATCCAGCGGGGTCACCCAGCCCGGTGGCAAGTCGTTGACGGCCGGCACGGCGTTGAGCGCACGGAGCCCGGTGGCCAGGCAGCCCGCGGCGGCCGCGTCGCGGCCCGAACCGTCGGTGAACCTGAACGCGGTCTCCTGGGAGATGCTCGGCGTGCCCTCGATGTCGACGCGGTACACGTCGTTCTCGTTGCCCGCAGGCCAGTCCGGCGCCGCGTCGGCGCCGATCCGGTTGACGTGCTCCAGCTGGATGCGGGTCTCGCCCTTGAAGACGCCGTTGATCGTGAACCGGACGGCGGCGACGTTGCCTGGCGCGATGATGCCCTTGGCGGTCTTCCGCTCGTCGGGCGTGACCCACTTGTCCCACGTGGTGGTGATCTCGTCGAGCTCGATGCCCGCCGCGTGCGCGATCATCGGAACCGTTGCACCCCAAGCGAAGATCAGGATCTCGGGCGTCTGCAGGAGGGGTCGATGCTCCGGCGGTCGTCCGATTCCCATCTCGAACTCGTAGTCGCCTTCGTAGTTGGTGTAGTCAAGCAGCTCCGACGCGCGCACCGTCTTGATCTCCGAGCACAACCCCATCAACGTCATCGGGAAGAGGTCGTTCGCGAACCCGGGATCGATTCCCGTCGTGAAGCACGACGACTGGCCCGCTTCACACGCCTCGCTGATCGGCTGAATCCAGTTGGGCGGGTTGAGGTGCATCGCTGGCCACACCCACGGCGTCATCGACGTAGAGCACACGTCGATGCCCGCCCGCAGGAACCGAGTGATCAGCTCGATGTTGTCGTCGGCGTGGGCAGCGGTCGGACCGTAGTGGACGACGGCGTCGGGCTTCAGCGCGATGAGCGCGTCGACGTCGTCGGTGGCCGTCACCCCCACGGGCTCGGCGAGCCCGCAGATCTCCCCGACGTCGCGGCCTGCCTTGTCGGGGTTGCTCACCCCGACGCCGACGAGCTCGAACATCGGATGATCGACGATCTCGGCGATGACCATCTTGCCGACGAAACCGGTGCCCCACAGCACGATTCGCTTCGGCATGTCAGAAGCACCGTCGCAGTCCACCGGGTTCGCAGTAGAGCGGGTACTGGTCGACGGGTATCGGTAGCGGTCTGTTGAACGTCAGCGTGAACGGATGGTCCACGATCCTGGCGGCCACCTCACCGTTGCACACGTTGTTGTTGATCACCGAGCGCTTACCGGTCATCGTGAGGTCGTCGAACTCGTAGGTCTCCTGGATCGGCGCAGAGCTGCCGTCCGGGCAAGTCATCCCGTCCTTCTTGCTGGTGCTGAACATCCACACGCCGCCGGTGAGGCGGGCGTCGCCGCCGTTGACCTGGGTCGCGGGGGTGGGTGCCACGTGCAGTCGGCACGCGACGGGCAGTTCCAGGTTGACCCGCAGGTCGCCGACCGTTGGCACGCAGCTCGGATAGATGGTCCACTCGGCGACGACGTCGCCCTGGGTGTAGGTGTAGATCCCCTGCATCACCTGATCCGCCCTGGCGGGACTCGCGAATCCGATCAGCCCCCCTGCGACGACGGCTGCGGCGGCGAGGACGGCGGACATCCGGGCGGTCGTCATGCCCTGAGTATCGCAGCGCCGCACACCGACGTCAGCGGTTTGCCCGACGCGGCGTGCGGCGACCCGTTGGGCGCGTGAGAAGGTCGAGCCATGACGTCATTGGAGGGCAAGGTCGCCTTGATAACGGGAGCGTCGGCCGGGTTGGGCGCGGCGACGGTGAAGGTGTTCGCCGAGCGGGGCGCGACGGTCTTCGGGATTGCGCGCGACGCCGAGCGGATGACAGAGGTCTTCGCCGACGTGCCAGGTGGGCAGTTCGCGTCGGTGGACATCACCACGCCCACCGCGTGCAGACAGGCGGTGGCCGACTGCGTCGCGGCGTTCGGCAGGCTCGACGTGCTGGTGAACGTCGCGGGCTTCCACCAGATGCGGCACACCGCGACCATGACCGACGAGGAGTGGGAGCACGACCTGGCCGTCAATCTCAACGGCCCGTTCTACCTGTGCCGTGCGGCTTTGCCCGCGCTGCTCGAGGCGGGCGGCAACATCGTGAACGTGGCCTCGATCGCCGGTGTCGAGGGTGAGGTGTACTCGGCGGGCTACTGCGCGGCCAAACATGGTCTGGTGGGCCTGACGAAGGCGCTGGCCGTCGAATACACCAAGAGCGAGCTGCGGGTGAACGTGATCTGTCCCGGCGGCATGCCGACCGCGCAGGCCACCGAGTTCACGGCCCCGGACAGCGCGGATTGGGACCTGATCATGCGCATCGCGTCACCGCGCGGATTCATGGCGACCAGCGACGTGGCGAAGGCGATCGCGTTCCTGGCCAGTGCCGACGCCGCCGCCATCCACGGTGCGGTCTACCGGGTCGACAACGGCAAAGGCGCTGGCTGAACCCCCACGGGACACGCAGCCGCGACCGTAGGCTGAGCCGATGGAGAACGTCGACGTGGTCTCGTCAATGGACACCAGTTCCAGTGCAGCGGTCGTGGGGTCGGTCGCCACCTCGCAGAGTGCCGCGGTGGCCGGCTCGGCAGGCACGGTGAACAGCGCCGCCGTCGCTGGGTCGCTGGGCACCGTCACCAGTGCGGGCGTCGCGGGCTCGATCGGGACGGTAGGCAGCAGCGCGGTGGCGGGCAGCGCGCTGACGGCGTTCTGTTTCGCGATCGTGGCGTGTCTGGCGTGCGTCGGCTGCTTCGCCTGCACCCGGTGCCGCGCGTGCGTCGGATGCGCGTCGTGCTCGGACTGCGTCGGGTGCGTGGGGTGCGTCAACTGCTCTGGCCTGCGTGGAGCGGTCGGGATGCGCAACGTCCACGCCGCTTAGGCCGACGTTCACCCCCGCGTCGTCCCCATCGAATGCGCCGTGCACGCCCACCTGCCACAATCGCGCGGTGACCGACGTCGTGAATTCAGCTGCTTCAGAAGCCTCGCACCTCCGTTCGGGATTGGACGCCGACGACCTGCGGGTGGCGATCACCGATCATCTGCGGTACTCGATCGGCCGACCGGCCGCCGCTCTGCGGCCCGACCACTACTACCGCGCCCTCGCGCTCGCGGTACGCGACCGCATGCAGGACAATCGCATGGCGTCGACGCAGCAGTCCCTCGACCAGGGCGCGAAGGTCACCTGCTATCTGTCGGCGGAGTTCCTGATGGGCCCGCAGCTCGGCAACAACCTGCTGAACCTACAGATCGAGGACGCCGCGCGAAGCGCGCTGAGCTCGCTGGGGCAGGACTTCGACGAGGTTCTCGCCTGCGAGCCGGAGCCAGGGCTCGGCAACGGCGGCCTCGGACGGCTGGCGGCGTGCTTCCTTGACTCGTTGGCAACGTTGGAGCGCCCGGCCATCGGGTACGGCATCCGCTATGAGTTCGGCATCTTTCGCCAAGACTTCGCCGACGGCTGGCAGGTGGAGCTGACCGACAACTGGCTGGCCAACGGAAACCCCTGGGAAATCGCCAAACCCGACGTGAGCTACCTGGTCAACTGGGGTGGCCACACCGAGCAGTACGTGGACGACAGCGGCACCGTCCGGGTGCGTTGGATACCGAAGCAGGTGATCAAGGGAGTCGCCTACGACACCCCGATCCAGGGCTACGGCGTGCACACCTGCAACGTGCTGACGCTGTGGAGCGCCCGCGCGGTCGAGTCGTTCGCCTTGGACGCCTTCAACACCGGCGACTACTACAAGGCCGTCGAGTCCGAGGTCACCTCGGAGACCGTGACCAAGGTGCTGTACCCGAACGACGAGCCGGAGGCGGGCAAGCGGCTGCGCCTGCTGCAGCAGTACTTCTTCGTGTCGTGCTCGCTGCAGCACGTAGTGCACATCGTCGACGATTTGGCTGATTTGTCCATCAAGGAGCTGCCGCAGCGATTTGCGTTGCAGCTCAACGACACCCATCCGTCGATCGGTGTGGCGGAGCTGATGCGTATCCTTGTCGACGAGCGCAGACTGGAGTGGGACGAAGCCTGGGCGATCACGGTGGCGACGTTCGGCTACACCAACCACACCCTCCTCCCCGAGGCTCTGGAGAAGTGGTCGCTTGGACTGTTCCGGGAGTCCCTCCCCCGCCATCTGGAGATCATCTACGAGATCAACACGCGCTTCCTCGACGAGGTGCGGGCGCACTTCCCCGGTGACGTCGAGCGGGTGCGTCGGATGTCGCTGATCGGCGAGGACGGTGGACAGACCGTTCGCATGGCGCATCTCGCCACGGTGGGCAGTCACGCGATCAACGGTGTCGCCGCCCTGCACTCGGACCTCTTGAAGGCGAGCGTGCTCAAGGACTTCTACGAGCTGTGGCCGGAGCGCTTCTCCAACAAGACCAATGGCGTCACGCCTCGGCGCTTCTTGGCCCTGTCCAACCCCGGCCTCCGCGGTCTGCTCGACCGCACGATCGGCGACGGGTGGCTCACCGACCTCGAGCGCCTTCGCGGGCTTGAAGCCTTCATCGACGATCCCGAGTTTCGCCAAGACTGGCGAGATGTCAAGCGTGCCAACAAAGCTCGACTCGCCGAATACCTTCACACCACGACTGGAGTTGACCTGGACCCCACCTGGATGTTCGACATCCAGGTCAAGCGCATCCACGAGTACAAGCGTCAGCATCTGTCGGTGCTGCACATCATCCGACAGTATTTCCGGCTGAAGATGGACCCCAGCCTCGAGGTCGCGCCGCGGGCCTACGTGTTCGGCGGCAAGGCGGCACCCGGATACTTCATGGCCAAGCGAATCATCAAGCTGATCAACGCGGTTGGCGAGACGGTCAACAACGACGCAGACGTGAACAAGTTCATGAAGGTGGTCTTCGTCCCGAACTTCAACGTCCAGAACGCTCACCTCATCTACCCGGCGGCCAATCTGTCGGAGCAGATCTCGACGGCGGGCAAGGAGGCCTCTGGCACGGGCAACATGAAGTTCATGATGAACGGCGCCCTGACCATCGGCACGTTGGACGGCGCCAACGTCGAGATCCGCGAGGAGGCAGGCGCCGAGAACTTCTTCCTGTTCGGATTGACCGAGGCCGAGGTCGAGCAGGTCAAGCGCGACGGCTACCGTCCTGCCGATTACATCGACGGTGACGAGGAACTCACGGCCGTGCTGGGGTTGATCTCCTCGGGGCAGTTCTCCCACGGCGACACCGAGGTGTTCCGGCCGCTGGTGGAGAACCTTAGGTTCGACGACCCGTTCCTGGTGATGGCGGACTATGCGTCGTACGTCGAGTGTCAGGACAGGGTCGCGGCGGCGTGGCAGGACAAGGATGCATGGTCGCGGATGTCGATTCTGAACTCGGCGCGCAGCGGCAAGTTCTCGTCCGACCGCGCAATCGAGCAGTATTGCGACGACATCTGGAACGTGGGCCCGGTGCGGGTCGAGATCTGAGGAATCAGGAGCAGCGGGGCGTCAGTCCGGAGAAGTGCACGGCGGGCATGCCGTCGATGGTGACGAAGTCCGTGCCCTCGTCCCACGTCGTACCGGGATCGATCCACGGCGGCGCGGCGTCCGGGTAGGCGATCGTCAGATCGGTGTAGAACTGCGCTCCCGGCGGGCATCCCGGCGCCTTCGGCGTGCTGGGATTCCATGCGTGTACGACGATGGGGTTGATCAGCCGGGTGCCCTGAGCACAGTTGGGCTGGCACTCGATGGCGTTGTCGTAACCGGCCCCCTTGGCGCCGTCGGCATCCCACTGGGTCCACGCCATGTCCTGCATGACGCCCGTCTCGTCGCAGTTGTAGGCGAACCGGGCCGGACGCTGCTCCGGGGCCTGGGTACCGTCGAAGCACTTGGCGATGGCGTACGTCGTGTCGGCAGGTTCTGCGGCGGCCACGCCGGGCACGGCGAACAGCGCGGCCAGCACGACCGTCGCGGAGCCCGCCGCCGACGCGGCAGGCCGGATCATCCCTGCTCGGCGGGAAGGGGTGCGCCTGCGGGCGCGGGCACCGCCTGCGGTTGGCCTGCCAGGCTGTCCACCACGAACCGCTGATCCGGGCAGTAGTAGTTGATGCCCGCCGAGAGGAACTCGTAGATCTGCTGCTCGGTGGTCCCGCGCTCCAGGTTGGTCTTGAGGAACACCGCGGCCTCGCTGGCGTTGGCGTCCAGCCCGGTCCGCAGGCGCTTGCACTGGATCTTGCCGATCCAGGCGTTGTAGTCCTTCTGACCGTAGATGCCATAGGAGTGCAGCTCGACGGCGAAGTCGGCGTCGGGATCGGCGTTGGCAGGTGCTGCCGTAACCGCCGCCACCGCGAACGCGGCGAATGCCGTGGCCAGACCCGTTCGTAAGAGTGCCTTCATAGTTTGGATCGTATCCCTATTCCAATTGCGTTGCGCGAGTGAGTGCCGAGGCCGGGTGGCTCACAGCACGGAGACGCTGTGCCAGACGTCACCCCATCGCCGTCGACTGCGCCAACGTCGCGTTTGACCACAATACAGTTATATAGGCTAATCTCTCAGTCATCCATGTGAACCCGTCGGGACAGGGGCTATGACCAGCGTATTGCGTAGAGCGTGGATACCGATCGTGATCATCGTCGTCGTGGTGATCGCTGGGTTCACCGTGCACCGGGTCCGCACCTTCTTCGGTCAAGACGGAATCATCGTGACTCCGAAGAACTTTGCCGACGATGCCGAGCCGTTCAATCCCAAGGTCGTCAAGTACGAGATCTTCGGCACCGGCACCTATGCCGACATCAACTATCTGGACCTCGACTCCAAGCCCGTGCGGGTCGACGGGGCCTCGCTGCCGTGGTCGCTGGTGCTGAGCACCACCGCGCCGTCGGTGCTGCCCAACATCGTGGCCCAGGGCGACGGCTCCTCCATCTCTTGCCGTATCACCGTCGACGACGAGGTCAAGGACGAGAGGACGACTGACGGCGTGAACGCCCAGACCTTCTGCCTGGCGAAGAACGCATGACCAACCCCAACATGCCTGAATCCAACATTCCTGACTCCAAAGACGAGCCGACCACCGACGCCATCCCGACGGCCAGGCACGCGGCCGGGTCGCCGCCGCGCCATCGGCTGCCGTCGCTGATCCGGACGCTCGCGCTGCCGATCATCCTCGGCTGGATCGTCATCATCGCGCTCGGCAACACCCTCGTCCCTCAGCTCGAAGAGGTCGGCAAGGCGCAGTCGGTGTCGATGAGCCCCGACGACGCCCCGTCGGTGATCTCGATGAAGCACATCGGCGACGTGTTCAAGGAGTTCAAGTCCAACAGCTCGGTCATGATCGTGCTCGAGGGCCAGGACAAGCTCGGCCAGTCCGCCCACGACTTCTACGACGACATGGTCCGCAAGCTCGAGGCGGACACCAAGCACGTCGAGCACGTCAACGACATGTGGAGCGACCCGCTGTCGGCGGCAGGCTCGCAGAGCAACGACGGCAAGGCGATGTACGTCCAGGTGTATCTCGCGGGGAACCAGGGCGAGGCGCTGGCCAACGAGTCCGTCGAATCGGTACGCAACATCGTCAACGGGTTGACCCCCCCGGACGGGATCAAGGCCTTCGTCACCGGGCCTGCCGCGCTGTCAGCCGATCAGAACATCGCCGGTGACCGCAGCCTGCGGCTCATCGAGATGGTCACGTTCACCGTCATCATCATCATGCTGCTGCTGGTGTACCGGTCGATCGTCACCGTAATCATCGTGCTGGTGATGGTGGTGCTCGAGTTGGCGGCCGCCCGCGGCATCGTCGCGTTCCTGGGCTATCACCACATCATCGGTCTGTCGACCTTCGCGACCAGCCTTCTCGTCACCCTTGCGATAGCCGCCGCAACGGACTACGCGATCTTCCTGCTGGGCCGATATCAGGAAGCCCGAAGTGTGGGCGAGAGCAAGGAAGACGCCTATCACACGATGTTCGGGGGCACCGCGCACGTCGTGATGGGCTCGGGCCTGACGATCGCCGGCGCGACGTTCTGCCTCAGCTTCACCCGGCTGCCCTACTTCCAGACCCTCGGCATCCCGCTGGCGATCGGCATGATCATCGTCGTCGTCTGCGCGTTGACGCTCGGCCCCGCGGTGGTCACCATCGCCAGCCGCTTCGGACTGCTGGAGCCCAAGCGCGCCCTGCGCACTCGCGGGTGGCGCAAGATCGGCGCGGCCGTCGTGCGCTGGCCCGGCCCCATCCTCGTCGCGACGATCGCGCTGGCCCTGATCGGTCTGCTCACCCTGCCCGGGTACAAGACCAACTACAACGACCGCAACTACCTACCTCAGGACATCCCGGCCAACGAGGGCTACCAGGCCGCGGACCGGCACTTCTCCCAGGCCAGGATGAACCCCGAACTGTTGATGATCGAAAGCGATCACGATCTGCGGAACTCGGCGGACTTCCTGGTCATCGACAAGATCGCCAAGGCCGTCTTCAAGACACCGGGCATCGGTCGGGTCCAGGCGATCACCAGGCCGCTCGGCACGCCGATCGAGCACACGTCGATTCCGTTTCAGATCAGCATGCAGGGCACCACTCAGCAGATGAACCTGAAATACCAACAGGATTCGTTCGCCGACATGCTCAAGCAGGCCGACGAGATGCAGGGCATGATCGAGAACCTCGAGCACATGCTGGTGCTGATGGATCAACTCAACGCCGTCACCCACGACCTGACGCTGAAGACCAAGGACATGGTCGCGACGACGAACGAGCTTCGGGACAACATCTCGAACTTCGACGACTTCTTCCGTCCACTGCGCAACTACTTCTACTGGGAACCGCACTGCTACGACATCCCGGTGTGTTGGTCGATCCGGTCGATCTTCGACACGCTGGACGGCATCGACATGCTCAGCGATCAGCTGGGTGGCCTCGTCGTCAACCTGGACAAGCTGGACGCGCTGATGCCACAGTTGCGCGCTTCGCTGCCGCCGATGCTCGCGACGATGAAGTCGATGAAGACCATGATGCTAACGATGTACCAGACCCAGAAGGGTATGTCGGATCAGATGGCGGCGATGCAGGAGAACTCGACCGCGATGGGCGAGGCCTTCGACGCGTCGAAGAACGACGACTCGTTCTATCTGCCGCCGGAGATCTTCGACAACGCCGAGTTCAAGAAGGGCATGAAGAACTTCATCTCCCCCGACGGGCATTCGGTGCGGTTCATCATCAGCCACGAGGGCGATCCGATGAGCCAGGAGGGCATCTCGCACATCGATGCCATCAAGCAGGCGGCGAAGGAGGCCATCAAGGGCACGCCGCTGGAGGGCTCCAAGATCTACCTCGCAGGCACCGCGGCCACCTTCAAGGACATGGCCGACGCCAACGTCTTCGACCTGCTGATCGCGGGCATCGCATCGCTGGCGCTGATCTTCATCATCATGTTGATCATCACCCGCGCCGTGGTCGCATCCGCGGTCATCGTGGGCACGGTGGTGTTGTCGCTCGGCGCCTCCTTCGGACTGTCGGTGCTCATCTGGCAGCACTTCATCGGCGCGGAGTTGCACTGGATGGTGCTGGCGATGTCGGTGATCATCCTGTTGGCGGTCGGCGCCGACTACAACCTCCTGCTGGTCTCCCGATTCAAGGAAGAGATCCACGCAGGGTTGAACACCGGCATCATCAGGTCGATGGGCGGCACCGGGTCGGTGGTGACCTCGGCGGGCCTGGTATTCGCCTTCACGATGATGTCGATGGCGGTGAGCGAACTGCGAATCATCGGCCAGGTCGGCACGACCATCGGACTGGGCCTACTGTTCGACACATTGGTGGTGCGATCGTTCATGACACCGGCCATCGCCGCGATGATGGGCAAGTGGTTCTGGTGGCCGACGCACGTGCGCCAGCGCCCCAAGCCCGAGCCGTGGCCGACTCCCCCGAACCCACCCAAGGAATCCGAAACCGTCCCGACAGCCTGAGGAGAATCATGATGACGAAGACACTGCGCCGTCTCGCGGCGCGCGGCGGTATGGTCGCTGCCGTATGTGGCGTCGCCGCAACGGCTTTGGCAGGTCCAGCCGCCGCAGACGCCACCGACGACTTCCCGATCCCGCATCGGCTGATCGTCACCACCTGCAACACCGAGCAATACCTGCAGGCCGCCAGGGACACCAGCCCGGTGTACTTCGAGCGGTACATGATCGACCGCAGCAACCGGCCCGCCGACATCCAGCAGATGGCCTTCGACCGCATCCACTGGTTCTTCTCCCTGGACGCCGCCGGCCGCAGGCAGTACTCCGAGGACACCGCCACCAACGTGTACTACGAACAGGTCGCCACCCGCTGGGGCAACTGGGCCAAGGTGTTCTTCAACAACAAGGGCGTCGCAGCCAAGGCCACCGACGTCTGCATGAACTACCCCGCCGACGACATGTCCGTCTGGGACTGGCCCGTCGCCCGCTA
>NZ_JBEVLO010000318.1:0-20065 GCF_040509115.1 Mycobacterium sp.
AGTTTGGCGGTGAGAACGGCGGCGGCGAACCGTTGCTGCCGGCACCGGTATTGCCGCCGTTGTTGCCACCACCGCCATTGCCGCCTGCGTTGCCGCCTCCGTTGTTGCCGCCGGTGTTGCCGCCCCCACTACCGCCATTGTCGTTGCCGCCGTTGTTGTTACCGCCGTTGTTGCCACCGTTCCCAGGGGGCGGCGCGACATCAGGGGTCTGAGCCGAGCCGATTGCCGGTTGGTGACTCGCGATGTCCCTGATCTCCGGGGCGTAGTAGTTCTTCATCACGTCGCGCGCAAAATTATTGAAATACTGCTTGACGGTATCGGTTTCGCTCGGAAACTTCGACAGGCAGTCCTGGTAGGTCTGCCACTGATCGAGGATGTTGTGCTTGTTGGTCGACATCGTCTGTGAGTAGTACTCACTCAACACGCCGAGCGACAGCGCACCCTTGCGGAACTCATCGGGGACGTCGTAGGACTTGAGGATGTTGGCCATCGCCGCGTCGTGCGTCTTGCCCTTCCATCCGCCGTCGCTCTCCAGGGTGTCGAATCGATCCCGCAGGTCCCCCATGCCCTTGACGATCTGCTGGGCGACGTCACGCAGCGTGTCGTTGTAACCGGGGGCGATGTTCTCCGAGACAGGGGTCATGCGGCTGTGGATGGTCTCGTAGTCCATGCCGTCGAAGTTCTCCAAAACCACTGGGGTGGCTTCGACTTTGGCGCCGTTCGCGTCCAGCTCCCCGAGGGTGGCGTCCGGCTTGTTGTTGCCGCCGCCGTGACGCGGATCACCATTGTTGTCCTTGATCTTGCCATCGACGTGGTTGCGCTTGTATTCGTCGAATGACCCTGAAGCCGGAGGTGGCGGGGGAGGTGCCGGTGGCGCTGGCGGATCTTTGTAGCCGTTCGCGTAGTCGGCGGGCGTGGGCTTCCAGCCCGCGGGGGCCACGAAGCCGGGATCTCCCGGCGCCTTTCCTGGGTCCCAGTAATACTTGTCAGTGCCAGGCCACTTGTGGCCGTTCTGCGGGTGAGTTGCAGGCATGATGATTCCAATCCGAAAGATAGCGAGAAAGATTCACGTTTGACCGCTTGTTCATCTATCTACGTGAGGCGCTCGAGGGCTCCGGCTTCTCATGGCATCTCCTGGTTGGTCTCGTCGGGAAACGGGTCTCGATGGAATGGTCGGCGCCAACTCCTGCCTCGGCCGCCGGGGCCTGGCTGGCCTAGCCCGACTGGATCAGCCGCTTGCCGGCTTCTGTGACCGTGTCGGCGAATGCGTCGAGGTACTTGGTGTAGTCGTTGATGACCCGCTTCAACTCGCTGCACCCGTGTTCGAGGTTGCTCTTGGTCTGCGCCGCCGACTGAAAACCTCCCGGCGGGCCGTACGCGGGCAGCGCGTTGACCTTCTTGAGCTGGTCGTTGAGGAGATCACGGAAGTCGTGCACCGCCTTGATGTACGCATCCCGCACCTCCGTCGTGAGTTTGAGATCCGCATCCCCCTTCGCAGCACTGTCCTTGAGGCCGTTCATGCTGTCGACCCAGTTGTTCGCCAACGGTTTTCCCCTCTTCGATCGAGTGTGGACGACGGATTGCAGAGCCGGGGCCGCCGGTCCAGATGGGACCCCGGCTCTGCAAGACCGATCAGAACGACGCCGCGTTTGCCCTGTCGAGTGATTGCATCGCGTCCTGCTGATCCTGAGCCTGCTTCTGGGTGTTGACGGTCGTGTTCACCGCTTCGTCCAGCATCCCGTCGATCTTCTGGTGCGCGGCACTGAGTGCGGCGGCGCCCTCGCCCTCGTACACACTCATCAGCGTCGTGAAGATCGAGTTGATGTCCTGGCGCACTTCCTGGATGTTGTTGAGCATCCCGTTGATGTCGGTGAGCGACCCGGCGTTCGCACCGAAGTTGTAAAGAATGTTGTCTGCCATGGCTTTTCTCCCTAGTCCTTAGCCGTTGTCCATGTTGGCGACGGCTCGGAGGTGCTCCGAGCCCTTCTCGACCGTGTGATCGAGCGACTTGATGATGTCGTCGAACTCCTCGCGCTGAGCCTGCGAGGTCTGCTGGTAGGTCGAGGCACTGCTGCCCTGCCAGTTCGCCGACAGCATCTGCTCCTGTGCGTCGCTGATTTCGTTCAGCTTCTGCACGGCCTGCGCGCGAGCCTCTTGAATCTGCTGGATCTTCGCCTCGGCTTCGGCCGGGGTGAGTGAAACTGTCATGTGAGGATCATTTCCTTCCTGGTGATCAGCGAAATCTCTTGCCTTTAGCGGTGTTTCTCACTGGGGTGTTGCTACCCGCCCTCCCATCTCTCGGTGGAGAGTTGGGCGAGCTGGCTCATCGCCTGACCGAATACCTGGTCAGAGCCCGGCTTGAGCGTCGACCACAGCTGCCCGGAGGGCGAGACACTGGGGACGGCGATCACGCGGCCGCGTGCGGTGTACATGACTGCGACGGCCGCCGGCACTCGCACGATCCGGTCCTCGCCGTCGACCAAGGCGCTATACACGATCTCGCCGAACGCCTGTCGCGAGCCCAGCGCCGCCCCCAGCAGCGCGGCGGCGCGTTGCTGGACGCCGAGCGCCCGGATCCGATCCGCCAGAACGAGCGGGTCGTGACTTTCGGAGAGGGCATCGGTGATATCCGACAGTGGTGCGCCGACGGGATCGATCGCCGCCGGGTGGGCGGATGGCATGTCGCCGAGAAGCGCTGCGGCTACCTCGGATAGCGCAATGTTGACACCGAGCACCCTGACGTCGAGCTGCTCGCCAACGCGCCGGGCCATCACACACAACGGGCCGCGCCGGACGACGCTGGAGCGCCCAATCCCTGCCGGGGTCACCAAGCGCATGACGAGCTCGCGGTCCGGCCGTTGCAACGCATGAAGCACCGTGACGAGCTCGGGCTCGACCAATCCGTCGATGATGACGCCGCGGCGGGATAGGGCATTCACGGCTTCGCTCAGGGCGGCATCCCGGACGTCCAACGTGGCATGACGTGGCCGCAACCCCAGCACCGCGGGCGACCCGGGCCCGGACGTCCGCAACGCCAGCGCAGCCAGCTCGTCGGCCGTGAAGGACCACTCCTGGTTCAGCACTCCGGTCATGCGTCCGTCTCCCCTCCGCGTCCGATGACTGCGGGCGAGACCCAGTGATCCGACACCTGTTCCAAGGTGGAATCCGGCGGGTCGGCGTACGACGGCGCGTCCGGTTCGGACGGGACGGCCAAGCCGTCGAAGGCCGAGCTCGTCGGACCCCAGCTCACGTTCGACACCAGCAGGGGGGCGTCGCTCTTCGCCGTCGCGGGCAGCCAGTTCGTGCCGCTGTCCGCAAGCCCCGCCCCTGGCTCACCGCCACCCGCCAGTGCGTCGGTGCCGAGCGCCGATTCGTGCTCGCGGGCGTTGTCGCTGCGGCCCGTTCCGGCCGCCATCGGGCCGTACCCGCCCATGCCGCCCATCCCCGATCCGGCTCCGGCCGACGTACTGCTGACCGCGGTGCCTGCGGACGGACGCTTCGCCTCGTCGTTGGACTTGACCTGCGCCACTCTGAACGCCCCGAGCGGGGCGGGGGGCACGGCTACCGCACCGCCGCCCCCTGCCCCGGCCCCACCGTGACCTGAGTCCTCGCCTGCCGCCTGCGCCTCGCGCTCCGCGGCCCGCGCCGATCCGTTGCTGACGTCGGGAGGGGGCGGCTGATCCCACGGCTCGGCCAAACCAGAACACGAGTCCTCGTACTGCTGCATCACGGCGGCGGCGTTGGCCTGGTCGACGTCGGCCGCCTCGTCGAACTCGGCGAACTGCCCGTTGAGGATCGCTCCGTTGTAGGCCGCCAGGGACGCCATCACGTCACGGGTCGTCTGCGCCTCCACGGCCTCCGACACGGTCGGCATGGCCAGGATGGCGACGCTGTGGGCCACGGCCGCCTCTTCGGCGCGCTGCCCGTTGCCCGCCGCGCTGAGACTCATTGCCCGCAGCCATTGTCCGAAGTCCTGGATCCGGCGGACCACCGCGTCGGCCGAGCCGCTCTCGAACGCGCCGGCCACCTGGTCGGCGAGCTTCTGGTAGTCCTCGGACACCGCGGCCAATTCGTTGGCGACCCGCACCCAGCTGGCTCCGGCTTGACCGGCGGGAGTGGGGCCGGGCCCCTCGGTCAGGTCGCGGGCTAGCTGCTCGGTGCTGCGCGATTCCCACGCGACGTTGGTGAATCCCATGTCCTGACCTCCTCTCTACGGCTGCGGGTTGGTGACGGGTGCGGCGGTGGACCAGCTGGTGGGCGGTCAGACGGTGAAGCCGTCGTCGAGGTTCGCGACGTCGTCGGCCTGCGAACGCAGAGTGGCAGCCGTCTCGCGCATCTCGGTGACGCCCTGTTCCATGGACTTGCCGTAGACGTCGTGAACGCCGTTGAGGGTGTTCGCAACCCGCTGCGAGACCTCGTCACGCGCGCCCGCCGTGACCGTCAGATTGGGGTTCTCGGTCTGCATCAACTGCTCCACGCGGGCGGCCAGCGCGTCCAGTTGGGCCGACGCCTCGGCGACCTCCGTCGGCCGCATCCGCAGAATCTCGTTGTCCACCATCGTTGCGCTCCTATCTGATTCGCAGTCCAACATCGGGACTGTCCAGTGGGTCCTTCTCACCGATCACCGGTGGGGCGACACTGCCGAGATCACCGACGATCTCGCCGCCCTGGTCCGAGGTATGCAGGAAGTCCGCGGCGTTGTGTCCGCCGCCAATCCCGGCCTTGCCCTGGTGGCCCATCGGGGCCCCCGCCCCTCCCCCCATCGGCGCCCCGGCGCCTGCCGCTGCGACGCCGGCCTTGGCCGACGTCGCCTCCACCGCAGTGGTGGTCTCGGCTGCCGCGGGTAGCGCGGCACCAAGCGGGCGGGTGGCCGGCGCCGTGGCGGCAGCCGACAGTCCGCCGCGAAATGCGCCAGCGCCACCGGATGCGCCGCCACCACTGCTGCTGGCGCCGCCACTGCCGTCGCCGCCTCTCGCCGCGGCGGCCGACGGCGCGCCCGGCTCGCTGGTCGGGGCGTTCGCGCCCGACGCAGCGCTCGACGCAGAACCGATCGCCTGCACCACCGGTGACACGGCCGAGGTGGCCAGCTGCATCAGCGGACTCAACCCCTGCACGCCCCCCGCACCGAGAGCAGGCACGGCGGTGACGTCCACGGGCGCACCGGCTGTCGTCACCGCGGCAGCTTGCGCTGCCAGGGTGCCCTGGGTCTCCGCCATGACCTCGCCTGCGGAGGTGACCGCCTCCGTCGCTGCGGCAATCGCCGCAGCGATTCCCCACGGGAAGATGATGCTCGGCCCGATGGCGGCGATCTTGGCCCAGAACAAGTTGATGATCTCGATGAGTCGCGCCTGTGCGTCCTGCACCGCAGCGGTCGCCGTGGCGAGGCTCGAGCGCAGCGCCGCCGCCTGGTCGGCCACCTTGCTTCCATCCGACAACGCGGACTGGGTGGTGGCCTGTGCCGCCGTGCTTGCCTCGCCCTGCCAGTCGTCCCCCAGACCCAAAAGCGCCTGCTGTACTTGGCTTCCCGCGGACTCCAGCGCCTGGTTGATCCCGTCGAACGACTGCGTCGGGTCCGGTTGGCCCAGTTGACCCGAGCCAAGGCTGCCGAGCGCGTCGGTGACCGGTTGGATCATCTGCGACGGATCGAACCCACCGCCGCCGCCGCCCGGCGAGTCTGCGCCGGAGTGCGACGGCTGCTGCGACTGTGCCGGGTTGGCCGCTGTCGCAGGGTTGGCCGCTGTCGCTGGGTTGGCCGCTGCCGCAGGGTTGGCAGGCGCTCCGTTCGGCGCGAGACCCAGCCGCGACAGGATGTCGCGCACCGGTTCGTTCAAGTAGCCGTCCAGATTGGCGTGCGCTGCGTCGAGGCCCCCGGATGGCTCCGAGCTGGCCGCCGCCGGGGCAGGACGAACCGACTCGGCGTCGACCCGTGGTGAGTACTGGTGCGTCGTCGATGCCATCGGGGTCGCTCCGTCACCCGTTGTCGGTGGCGACGAACGAGGCCTTCGCAGCCTCCGTCGCCGCCGCGATCGCGCCGTGCAGCTCGGCGACCGCCATGGTTGCGGCAAAGTTGTTCGCCTGCGCCGGTCCGTACGCCGCAAGGTAATTGGCACCGACCGGCCCCAGTGCTGCCGTGGCAGATGCCAGATTTGCGGCGTTGTCTGCCGAGCCTGCCGCGGCCACCGCCTGCGCGGCGGCCGCATTGGCGGCCGAAAACGCCTCTAACCCTGGGGGAACGACCGAAAACGCCATCTGACTTCCTCTCGGGAATGCCCAGCGAACGAGCAACGTCGGGAATGTTCTACGGAATTAGGAACGGACGGTGGCTCGGATCCATTCGCTCGGGACGCCGAATCCGCGATCAGAGCCGCCATCGCACCCGCAATGAACGTTCACGACGATTCCCGCGTTTGACATCGTGACGGCGACACCGCGACGTGGTGGACCGGCACGTAAGGAGATGTGGACTCCCATGAGTGGTGACAGCCGTGCTGCCCAGCAGGTCTTTGACGCCGGGGTACTGTCCCTGGGCATTCCGATCGACGGGCTCGAGATCGAACGTGACCCGCAGTACGCGGCGTCGGCGTTTCGGCGGGCCACTGAGTACGACCCCGGCATGTGCGACGCGTGGCTTGGCCGGGCAGCCGCGGGCGAGAACACCGCCGAGGTGCTTCACCACCTGAGCGTCACCGCGCAGAACCTCGGACGCGAGCAGCGTCGGCTGGGTCTGGCCCCGCGCTCCCTGCTGGGTCGCTTCGAAACCGGGCTGTACCTCGACTACCCGCTCAGCTCCCTGGCCGAGATCCGAGTCGCGTACGCGGCCAGCCTGATTCAGGGTAGGGACTACGGAGCTGCTGAACAGATCCTCGACGAACTCGCGGCAAGCGGCGGCTCGGCCGCGGACCCGTCGACCGAACAGATCCAGGCGTACGTTCGCGGCGTCCTGCACTTCACCACCCAGCGCTGGCCGGACGTGCTGACCGCGCTCGCCGACTCGGCGTCCTACGCCGACGAATACATCGCGGCCGGGTGCCACCTCATGGTGGGTTCGGCCTGCGCCCAGATGGGCCTGTTCGGCGAAGGCATCCGCCGGCTGGATCAGGCGATCGGTGGCCCCATCCCGGCGGCGCGGCGTGCTGCGGAGTTTTGCAAGGGCCTCACCCTTCGCGAGATGGGGAACGAGCCCGACGCACGGCAGATCTTCGAGCGGATCTACAGCGAGGAGCCCGGTTTCGCCGCGAACTACGCGGCCCTCCAGGACCCCAAGTTTCGGCTGGTGATCACCACCAAGGAAGCCATCGACTCGCGCCGGGACAAGTGGGATCCCGCAAGCGCGCCGACGCATGCGGACGTCGACGCCGAAGAACACGCCGAACGCAGCAACCAGCACCTGCGCGCCGCGCAGGAGGAGCTCGACCGTCAGGTCGGGCTCACCGACGTGAAACTGCAGGTGGCCAAGCTGCGGTCAGGTGTCACGCTGGCGAAGTTGCGCCGGGACAAGGGACTCAGCACGGCGTCGAGCAGCCTGCACCTGGCCTTCACCGGCCCGCCCGGTACCGGTAAGACGACCATCGCGCGGGTTGTCGCCCAAACCTATTGTGGCCTGGGTCTTCTGGAGACGCTCAAGGTCGTCGAGGCCAAACGCCAGGACTTCGTCGGCCAGCACCTCGGCAGCACGGCGATCAAGACGACCGAGCTGATCGACTCCGCGATGGGTGGGGTGCTCTTCATCGACGAGGCATACACCTTGATTCAGACCGGCCTGTCCGGCGGCGACGCGTTCGGCAAGGAAGCGGTCGACACCCTGCTGGCCCGCATGGAGAACGACCGCGACCGACTGGTCGTCATCATCGCCGGCTACGACTCCGAGATCGACCGCTTCCTGGGTGCCAACGAGGGGCTGTCGTCCCGGTTCACCAAGCGAATCCGCTTCCCGTCCTACACGCCAAGTGAATTGGGCGACATTGGGCGTCTGATCGCCAGTTCACGCGATTCCGAGCTGACATCGGAGGCCTACGACGAATTGGTCACGGTGTGCGCCGAACTCTGCTCGGGACAATCCGCGGACGCGGACGGCAAGATGAGGCAGAACATCGACCTCGCAGGCAACGGCCGGTTCGTCCGCAACGTGATCGAGGCAGCGGAGGAGGAACGTGCGTTCCGGCTGACCGAGAGCTACGGCGCGGGGCTCGACGAAATCGACGAGACCGCGCTGGTCCGCATCGAGTCCAGTGACCTGAAGGGCGCCCTGAGCAACATCATGCAGACGCTCAACCTGCAATAGCGATGCGAGCCCGTTCGACAGCACGAAAGAGGAGACTTCGGTGACCGACCACGACGAGATCGACGGATCGGAGGGTGCCGAGGAGTCGGTGTCCCGGTTCAACACCAGCTTCACCGCCGGAAACCTCGGCTCGCCCGCCCCATCGCCGAGAGATGCCCCTTCGGCCCGCGAACTGGGACTGACGCGTTCGGCGCGGGCCCCTCAACGCAGTGGTTGGCGCAAGGCACTGACCCGCGTCACGGGCGGAGCCGTGAACCCCGGGGTCGCCCGCGACGATAGCGTGGGGCCGGTCCGCCCCGCACGCCTGCACCACGGGATTTGCAGCATCGCCGTGCTTTCCATGAAGGGCGGGGTGGGGAAGACGACGACCACCGTCGGCCTCGGTTCGACGATCGCCACCATGCGCGGCGACCGGGTGATCGCCGTCGATGCCAATCCCGACCTCGGCACCCTTGCCCAACGCGGACCCGACCAGGTTCGGTCGACGGTCCGAGACCTGTTGGCCGACGACGGAATTGCTCGCTACTCCGACGTCCGCCGGCACACGTCGCAAAGCGCGAGCCGGCTGGAGTTTCTGGGTTCGGCCCGCGATCCCGCCGTGTCGGAGGCGTTCTCCGAAACCGATTACCTCAACGTCCACGGGGTTCTCGACCGCTACTACAACGTCGTATTGACCGACTGCGGAACGGGTTTGACCCACTCGGCGATCCAGGGCGTACTGAACGCCGCAAGCGCGCTGGTGGTGGTTGCCTCCCCAGCGATCGACTCGGCCCGCAGCGCGCTGGCCACCCTTGATTGGCTCGAACACCACGGGTTCGGCTACCTTGCGGCCCACACCAGCGTCGTCGTCAACACGCCCTGGGCCGGGGACACGTCCGTCGACGTCTCGCAACTGACCAGGTACTTCCACGGCCGGGTCGAGAACGTCTTCGTCATCCCCTATGACGATCACCTGGCCGAGGGGGGCGAGATCCGACTCGATCGGCTAAACCGCAAGACCCGATCCGCCTACACGGCCCTCGCCTCGGCCATGCCGTCGGCGTTCCACCACGGGCGCCACACCGACGACATCCTCCGTCGGGTGCGCCGCGCTGTCTGACCTCGTTCCGTCGTTCGTCCTGCGCCCACCAAAGCCGTTCTGCGCGTAATTAGTACGCGCCGGATGACGTCGCGGCGGAACCGGGCGTCTGTCCGTCCCGATGGTCGGGCCGGTTCGCCTGGTTGACGCCGGGCAGGCCAGGGTCATCGGCGTCGGCTCCACCGGCCTGCTTGCCGCCGCGCTCCGTCGATGCCGGGGCCACCGACGTCACGTACTGTGCGTACCTGGCCTCCATGTCGGCCCACCCATCCTCATCACCGTGGACCGTGCCCGCGGCGGTGGCCTGGCCGTGGCCGACGGCATCCGCCTCGCCCGCGCCGGAGTATTGCTCGGGCCAGTAGGAGCCGTACTGTTCGGCATAGTCCCGATAGGCCTGCACGTATTGGGCGTACGCCGCGTAGTCGTTCTCGGGCGCGGACGGCGTCGCCACCGATTCCCGGGGCTCCAGCAGCAAGGCCGACACTGCCACCACCACCTGCAACGCCACCAGGACGTCGACGACGACCAGGACCCAGGTCGCCCCTCCTGTCGTGACCGTGGTGGTCACCGCATCGGCGAACGCGGTGGCCGCCACGGCCACCACGAGCCACCCCCGTGCTCCCTGCCCTGGCAGCAGGCCGACGATGGCGACGGCAGCCGCGAGCACGCTGAGGGGGATCGCGAGCCCGAGCGGGGCCACCGCAGCCAGACCCACCCCCCACGCGGCCAGACCGAAGGCTCCGGCCGCCGCCCAGAGCGCTTGTCCGACACGTGGATTCGCGCGTCGAGCCGGACCCTCCGAGGGGGGCCAACCATCGGTCTCGTCGAATGCGGCTTCGTTGAACGAGCCGGCGTCTCGGCGGCCACGCTCGTAACCGTCCTGGCCGTACCCGTCAGCTTCCTGGCTCATCGCTGCTCCTGCCTGCTCGGCCAGCCCCAGGCGGGCTGGTCGTGCTCGTCGGTCCATCCACGTTCGTCCACCCGGTCCTCCGGGTCCTCCGTGCCCTCCGGGTCCTCCGGGTCCTCCCGGCCCTCCGGGTCCTCCATGTCGAACGACGATCCGATGTAACGCATCTCGTCGTCGCTCGCCACCATCGTCACCGTCGCGGAACTCGTCCGGGTCGTCACCAGCACCTCGTCACGGTCCTGGTCGAGCAGCTGCAAGCGAACGTCTGCCGCCGTCGACGGCGGGCTGTGGGTGGGACTGACCACGATCGCCGTCACCCCCATCCGCACCGGCTGCTCGGGTTCGCCGTCGTACATCTCCACCGAGTAGTCCCGACGCGAACCGGCCTCGATGGCGCCGCGGTCCGTACCGGTCGCCTGGAGCTGGCTCGCGTCACCTACCTCCTCGACCATCGCGCGCCAAGCGCCGGTGCGCCGGGTATGCACGCGAACGCGCGCGCCCAGCGCGAGGGACCGCAACACCACCTGCTGCGCGAGGTGCAGCGTGCCGTGCACCTCGACCCGTGTCACGCGCGGCCCGAACAGGGACAGGGCCACCGCGCGTCCGCGTTCGTCGGCGCCGACGACCTGACCGCATCCCGAGGCAGGCAGCTCGAGACCAGCCAGCGCCTGCGCACCCTCGTCGCCATTGCGTACCGTCATCCACTCTCCGACAGGCCGTCTCGGCGACGGCATGGGCAGGGCACAGACGAGCGCATCGAACTGACGTCCCGAGAGCCGGCGCAATCCGGGGTGAACCGGCTGGCCGCGGCCGAAGGAATCCAGGCGCACGATGCCGCGGAGCTCGACCGCGTCGCGGTGCTCGGCGCGGCGAAACGACAGCGTCACCGTTGTCGAGCGGCTGGGCAGCGTCCACAGCGAGCCGAGGCCCTCGGACGTGCACGCCGCGGGCGCGATCCCGTAGCTGCGCAGTCGGAAACGACCGCTGTGACAGGCCGCCCAGGTCTCATCCAACGACTCGAGGGTGAGCCCACTGCAGAGCTCGGTGACCGCGTGAACCATGTCCGCGGCGGTCGTGACGCTGGCCTGCAGACCGGCATCGCGCAGCCTGTTGGTCACGCGACGCGTCGCGACGGCCGCGGTCCGCATCGCCGCGTCCCAATCGCCGCCGCGAGCCCGGATGGCTTCGGGGCAGCGGGCCGGATCGATCCTGACGGTGACCCACACCGAACGATGGGCGATCGCCGGCAGCGGCCCCAGGACGGCGTCGTACACGGCGGCGACGTGGCCGTCACCAGCCGAACGGGCACCCTGACTGATCACGTCGATTGACTCCAGGGCGATGTCGAACTGCCGCAGACAGTCGACGAGGACCCCGACGGGCACCGTCTCACCCGACACCGCCACCCCCGGTTCCAGCACGGTGAGCGCCTGCGGGGTCTCCTCTACGCGGATCATCGACGTCAAAACCCTGCCGTCCCAGGAGAAGCCGATCTGCTCGCCCCCGGGCTGCTCGTGGTCGAACGGAGCCCAGCCTTCCGCCCGTCGGCGCCGACCGCCCTGGGGTCGGTGGCGCCGCCTGCGGTCCCGCCAGAAGTCGAATCGGGCCATCCCCCACCGCGGCAACGACTTCCCGCCGAGCGGCACCACGAGGACTAGCCCGACGGCGAACCCGCACGCCGCACCCCACCATCCGGGTTCGTGCAGCAGCAGCGCGACCGCGATGCCCACGCACCCGACCGCCTGCACCAGGAGCAGATCCGTCAGCGGCACCACGCGCTCGACGAAGAGCGGCGCGGGAGCTCCAGCGCGACCGTTGCGCGCTGCGAACGTCACGGAAGCCGGTCGCGCCGAGGTTCTGGCCGACGGTCGGGCCCGCCTCCTGCGTCGACGCGTGCTCGTCATGCTCAACGGGGGGTTCTCCGTCCAGGTGGGTGCTCCACGTTCAGCCGGGGCGAACGCTTTCACCGCGGATTCAGTTTCTCTACTAGTAGGACGCTCCCGACGCGGCAATCCTTCGGGAGACCACGAACGGAGGAAGACACCCATGCCTGCACAGGTCACCACGCGAGCTCAGGTGAATGGATACCGCTTCCTCCTGCGACGGCTACAGCACGCGCTGATCCGGGCCGATTCACGGATGATCCACGACCCGATGCGTGGCCAGATGCGGGCCCTGCTCACCGGGGTGGCCGTTGCCGTCCTCGTTGCCGGCGCCGCGGGCGTCCTCGCCTTCTTCAAGCCCGTGCCCAACTTCGGCAACTCGACCATCATGCTGAGCGACACCGATGGCGCCCTCTACGTCCGGATCGGCGACCGGCTGCATCCCGCGCTCAACTTGGCCTCGGCTCGGTTGGCCGCCGGAAGGAACGAAACCCCGGGCCGGGTGGACCGCAAGTTCCTGGACACCGTGGCCCGCGGGCCCGCGGTGGGGATCATCGGCGCCCCCAGCGCGATCCATGCAGGCGAGGACATGAGCACCTCGGCGTGGACGGTCTGTGATTCGACGGTGACGCCGCCCGTCACGGCGTCCCACGGCGCGACCTCCCTGGAGACGACAGTCCTGGCCAGCGACCCCGCGCTCGGCCCGGACGTGTCGCCGGCGACGACCGAGCAGGCCCTGCTGGTGCGGTCCGGGGGCGGTACGTACCTGCTGTACGACGGGGTCCGCGCCGCGATCGACCCGACCGATCCCGTGCTCACCGCCGCCCTTCGCCTCGACGGCGCACAACCAAGGGAGGTCTCGGTCGGGCTGCTGAACGCCTTCCCCCTCGTCGCGCCCATCCGGCCGATCCGGATCGACGGGGTCGGTGCCGCCACGTCCTACCTACCCGCCGACTTCCCGGTGGGTTCCCTGGCGCGCACCACGGACTCGCGGGGCGATCAGCTCTACGTCGTCCTGCCCGAGGGTCTCCAACCTGTCTCCGCCGAGACCGCCGACATCATCCGCTACGGCAATCCGGAGTCCGCGGCCGCTCGCGAGCCGGCCGCCATCTCACCGGCCCGGCTCGGTCAGCTTCCGGTCGTGCACGTGCTGGGCGTCGACGACTACCCTGCGACCGCGCTGAATCTGGCGACCGCCGAAGCCGCCCCCGTGGTGTGCATGTCCTGGGAGCGCCGCGTGGGCGACGCCTCGGCCTCGACCAGGGTCCTGCTCGGCAACCGGCTGCCGCTGCCCAGGGACGCCCAGCCGGTGCAGCTGGCCAGCGCCGACGGCGCCGGACCCGGCCTGGACGCGGTGTATCTCAAGCCGGGCACCGGTGCGTACGTACAGGCCGCGAATCCAGGGTCGGGCCCGGCGCTCGGCGACCTGTTCTACGTCAGCGACCTGGGCCTGCGCTATCCGGTCAAGGATGAGGCCACCGCGGCGATTCTCGGGCTGGCCGGGGTTCGCGAGTCCCGCGACGTCCCCGAACACGCCATGCCGGCACCCTGGCCCATCCTCTCGCTGCTCCCGCCAGGACCTCGGCTGTCGCAGGAGGCGGCGCTGATTGCCCACGACGGGATGGCCGCCGATCCCGAGGGACTACCGGCCGGGACCGCGGCCGGCGGTTCGAACGTGTCGCCTGCGGGCGCGGTGTCGCGCCCCTAGGTCGGCGGGTCCGTCACAACGGGGTCGTCACAACCGCAGCCCCCGGAAGAACGCGTAGACACCGACGATCCAGCAGGCCAGCGGCACGACCACGCCGACGGCGAGGTATTCACCGAGCTCGGTCATGCGTCGCATCACCGGGGAGAACTCGACCTTGGGCGCCACCAGGCCGCAGGCTGCCGCAATCGTGGTCACGGCGATCAACGCCAGGGCGACGTGGACCCGCCATTCGGGCAGGAAGACCGCGATCTTGCCGACGACCAGCAGCGCGGTGAGCAAACCGCCCCCGATCAGCGTGGCCGCCTGAACCAGGTCGTGGTGGCTTCTCCCCCGCAGGCACAGGACCGTCGCAACGGCGATCCCGAAGGCCGCACCCTGCCAGTGGAAGCCGCCGTCGACGTCATTGGCCAGGTATGCCCCGACGACGGCGGCGACCGCGGCCGCGGCCACCACTCCGGTCAGGTAGTCCGACGCCTGACCGACACGTCGGGTCATCCCCTCCTCGGTGGGAACGATCCGGCTGATCGCGCGTAGCGCGTGCACCCCGTCGACCGCGGTCCCACCCTGGATCTCGATGTCGTCGAGCGGCTCGCCTGCCGTCGGGACGCGAGGCACCGGCAGTCGCGACGCCATGATGGTGATGCTCGGCGCCAGGTACACGACGACGACCGCCACAGTGGCCAGGATCGCGCCGATCGTGCGGGGTGCCGGATCGGTGGTCAGCTGAGCCAATGAGGCCGGAATGCCGAACGCCGCCAGCGCGATGATTCCGCTGAACAGGGCGCGGCCGGTGCCGGTGAGCAGCAGGAGGAGCAGCGCGGTCAGCGCCGTCACGCTCAGCGCCACGGGCAGGGCGGCGATGCCCTGGGTGTCGGGCAGGACGTAGAGCAGACCGCCGAACAACAGCGTCAACGCCGCCACGACCGGGCCCATCGCGCGCGCGGAATCCTCCCCGGCCTGCCGGGCCGCCACGCACGCGAACACCGCGCCTGCGGCGCCTACGAGGACGAGGACGAGCGCCGCCACGGGGACGTCGAACACCCTGGGTGCCGCCGCGAGCGTGGGCAGGACCAGTGTCGCGGCAAGCGCGAGGACCGCGCTGATCGCATACCAGCCCGTCGCGGGCAGCCGGAGCGGCGAGCTGGCGGCGGCACGCCGTTCGGGCTCGCCGCCGGACCCCGTCAGCTCGTCGGCCAGAATCGACGGGGAGGGGTCACCGGCCTGCCGGATCAGCAGGACGTCGCCGTCGAACACCTCCGCCTCGGCCAGCGTCCGGCGAGGGTCGATGACGGCCCCGCCGAGACGTGCGAACGTCCAATGCCCCTCAGCGTCACCGACGTCACCGAGGTTGGCCATGTCGACCACCTCGCCCGCCAACACGGAGACGCTCACCGTGGTGGGCAGGCCGACGTCGATGAGGTGGGTGCCGACGACGACGGTCACCCGGCTCAGCTGATGGTCCTCTTCCGACTCGCCGTCGAGTGTGGACAACGTGGGCGGCAGGGTCATGGTTCGGCGACCTCCATGCAGTTCGCGGTTGACGGCATCCCTCGTCAGGTCGAACGTGCCCGACGTTTATTTCGTTCTCCATGACGGGCCTTGGCGCGGATTGGCCGTCCACGACGCGCGTCCAGATCGAACGTCCAGATCGAAGGTCCAGATTGGAGGAGGTGCGATGACCAGGCAGGGCTTCGTCCGTCGATTGCGGCTATCACCGCCGCGCATGCCGGGCGGGGAGGTGAGTCTGCAGTCGCCCCCCGAGGTACCGCGGGTCATCCCCGGAAACCTCTTCATGAAGTTGATGCCGATCATCATGCTCGTCGCCGTGATCGGGATGATCGCGCTGGTGGTCACCGTGGGCGGCCGCAACATCACCCGCAACCCCATGTTCCTGCTGTTCCCCATGATGATGATCATGTCGATGGCAGGCATGTTCATGGGCGGCGGCAAGGCGGGCAAGGCTGCCGCCGAGCTCAACGAGGAGCGCAAGGACTTCTTCAGCTATCTGGCCGGGTTGCGCGACGACGCCGAGCAGACGGGCGCCGGGCAGCGGGCGGCTCTGCAATGGAGCCACCCCGACCCGCGGACGCTCGTCGATCTGGCAGGCACGCGCCGCATGTGGGAGCGCCGCCCCACCGACAACGACTTCTGCCACGTGCGCGTCGGACTGGGCACCCATCGTCTGGCCACCCGTCTGCTGGCCCCGGAGACCGGGCCGCCCGAAGACCTGGAACCGGTGTCCACCGTGGCGCTGCGACGCTTCGTCGCCACGCACTCGGTGGTCCACGCCCTGCCGACGGCGGTGTCGCTGCGGGCGTTCCCGACGATCAGCTTCGACGGCGACCGCGCGCAGATCCGGCAGCTGGTGCGGGCGATGGTCTTGGAGCTGTGCACGTTTCACGGTCCCGACCACCTGCAGGTCGCCGTGGTCACGTCGAATCCCGACAATGCGAACTGGAAGTGGGTGAAGTGGCTGGCGCAGGCCCAGCACGAGACGCTGCGTGACGGTTGCGGCACGATGCGGCTGCTCTACCCGACGCTCGAACTGCTCGAGAGCGCACTGGAGTCCGACCTCGCCGACCGCGGTCGCTTCAACCGCAACTCCCAACTCGCCGACGGCAAGCGGCATTTGGTGGTCGTGATCGATGACGGGTACGTCACGGGCGACGAGCGGTTGATCACCGACGCCGGTTTGGACAGCGTCACCGTGCTCGACCTCAATGGTCCCCGCGAGGGGTCCGGGTCACGCCGCGGCCTGCAGCTCGTCGTCGACGGCGACGACGTCGGAGCGCGGACGGCCGCAGGCGTCGAACACTTCGCCAAGGCCGACGATCTCAGCCTGGCCGAGGCCGAGGCGACGGCACGCACGTTCAGCCGGTTCCGACCGGGCGGCGCGGCGCACATCGTCAATCTCGAGGCCAACGCCCGGGCCACCGACCCCGGTCTGATGGCGTTGCTGAAGATCCCCGACGCCGCCGAGATCATCCCGGAGGAAGTCTGGCGGCCCTCCTCGCCGCGCAAACGGCTGCGGGTTCCGGTGGGCATCACCCCGTCGGGTCAGCCCCTCGAACTGGACATCAAGGAGTCCGCCGAGGGTGGGATGGGACCGCATGGCCTGTGCATCGGCGCGACGGGTTCTGGCAAGTCGGAGTTCCTGCGGACCTTGGTCCTGGCCATGGTCACGTCGCACTCCCCGGAGGCGCTCAACCTCATCCTGGTGGACTTCAAGGGCGGCGCGACCTTCCTGGGTCTGGACGGCCTCCCGCACATCGCGGCCATCATCACCAACCTCGAAGACGAGCTGACGATGGTCGACCGCATGCGTGACGCGCTGGCCGGTGAGATGAACCGTCGCCAGGAACTGCTGCGGTCGGCGGGCAACTTCGCCAACGTCGGCGACTACAACCGTGCGCGGGCCGCAGGCGCGGCGCTGGAGCCACTGCCCGCGTTGTTCATCGTCGTGGACGAATTCTCCGAGTTGCTTTCTCAGAAGCCGGACTTCGCCGAGCTGTTCGTGATGATCGGGCGGCTCGGGCGAAGCCTGCACATCCACCTGCTGCTCGCCTCGCAGCGGCTGGAGGAGGGCAAGCTGCGCGGGCTGGACTCGCACCTGTCCTACCGGATCGGCCTCAAGACGTTCTCGGCCGGCGAATCCCGCAGTGTGCTTGGCGTTCCGGACGCCTACCACCTGCCAAGCGTCCCCGGCTCGGGCTTTCTGAAGTGCGACGCCAACGAGCCCATGCGGTTCAATGCCTCCTACGTCTCCGGCGCCTACTCCAAGCCCCGCCTCTCGTCGACGAACGGCCGGCCGTCGACGCTTGGCAACCGGGCGCCCAAGCTGTTCACCGCGACGCCGGTGGAACGGGATCCCGATCCCGTCGTGGCACCGGAGACCGGGCTGGAGGAACCCGAGGAAGAGTCGTCGACGGCGTCCTCGACGCGGACGACGCTGCTCGACGTCGTGGTCGGCCGGCTGCACGGGCACGGCAGGCCCGCCCACGAGGTGTGGCTGCCGCCGCTGGAGGCCAGCCCCGCCGTGAACGGCCTACTCCCCGACTCCGACTGGAGCGATCCACGAAACGTCAACGGGCGCTTGCTAATTCCTGTCGGCGTCGTGGACAGGCCCTATGACCAGCGTCGGGACGTCATGGTCCTCGACCTGGCCGGGGCGAAGGGAAACGTGGCCATCGTGGGCGGCCCCCAGTCGGGCAAGTCCACGGCATTGCGCAGCCTCATCATGGCCGCCGCCGCAACCCACACCCCTGAGCAGATCCAGTTCTACTGCCTGGACTTCGGCGGCGGCACGCTGGGCAGCCTGACCAACCTGCCGCACGTCGGCAGCGTGGCGGGCCGGATGGACTCGGACCGCATCCGTCGCACCGTCGCCGAGGTGACCGGGATCCTGCGGGCACGCGAGGAGCGGTTCCGCGAACTGGGAATCGAATCGATGCGCGACTTCCGGCAGCGCAAGGCCACCCTGGCGGCGATGCACCCGGCGGAGGCTGCCCGAGATCCCTTGAGCGCCGACCACTTTGGCGACGTGGTGCTGGTCGTCGACGGGTGGGCCACCATCAAGAGCGACTTCGATCTGCTCGAACCGGCTCTGCAGGCACTCGCCATCCAGGGGCTGTCCTACGGCGTCCACCTCGCGATCACGGCGAGTCGCTGGATGGAGATTCGGCCGGCCGTGAAGGACATGATGGGCACCCGCGTGGAGCTGCGCATGGGCGATCCGATGGACAGCGACGTCGGCCGCAAGTTCGCCGAGTTGGTTCCCGTCGGGCGGCCCGGACGCGGGATGAGCGCGGAGCGGCTGCACATCCTGATCGGCCTGCCAAGGCTGGACTCCTCGTCGGACGTCGAGGACCTCCCCGCCGGAGTGGCCGCGGCGTGTGCGTCGGTACGGACGCTCTACGGCGACCGGGAGGCCCCCCGGGTGCGCATGCTCCCGCACGACGTCGACCCCGACGTGGTCACCTCGACCGCGCGCGACGCCGGCGCCTTGGGCAGGAGCAAGGTGGCGATCGGCGTCAGCGAATCGGAGCTCGCGCCCGTCGTCCTGGATTTCGACATTCAGCCCCACCTCGTCGTGTTCGGGGATTCCGAGTGCGGTAAGACCGGGCTGCTGCGCAACATCGCGGCGGGCTTGACGGCGGGTTCGACGCCGGACGAGTGCAGGATCGTCGTCGTCGACTTCCGGCGCACGCTCCTCGGTGCGGTGGAGGGCGCCTACCTGAGCGCATACGCGACCGCCGCGCAATCCTGTGGCGACGCCATGACAGAGCTCGCGGCGACGCTCAAGGAGCGGCTACCACCCAGCGACGTCACCCAGCAGCAGCTGCGGGACAGGTCATGGTGGCAGGGCCCCGACGTGTACGTCCTGATCGACGACTACGACCTGATCCCCGGTGGGTCGATGAACCATCCGCTGGGTCCGCTGGTCGAGTACCTGCCTCAGGCTCGCGACGTCGGCCTGCGGGTGATCATCGCCCGCCGCATCGGTGGCGCCGGGCGCGCGATCATGGACCCCATCCTCGGGCGTCTGAAGGACTTGTCGTGCCACGGCCTGGTGATGAGCGGGACCAAGGACGAGGGCGCACTGTTCGGCTACCGACCCCAACCCATGCCACCCGGGCGGGGCATGCTGATGTCGCGATCGGTGAACTCCGACGTCATTCAACTGTCGCGGATGCCCGACCTGTGACCGAAACAGAGGTGTTGCCAGACAATCTCGGGTCGACGGGTCCCCAGACGGTCTCACCGGTGCCCGACCTCGTACGGGTTGCGGTCATCGGGCAGCACCGGCAGATCGACCTGTTCCTTCCCCTGGACGTCCCCATCGCGTTGCTCGTGCCCGAGGTCGTTCCCCTCTTCGACGACGCCACCGGGGCCGAGGACCGCCCCAAGGACGTGGTGTGGGCACTGGTCGGAGCCGAGTCCGGAGCATCTCTGGAAACCGACGGGACCCTGCGCGATGCCGGGGTGGCTCAGGACGACGTCCTGTATCTGCGGGGCCGACACACCTTCGCCGCCCCCACCCTGTACGACGATGTGGTCGACGCCGCGGCTCACCTGAACCAGTCGGGGCATCCCGGTTGGGATCCGGCGGCCGCCCGCCGCATCGCCTACCTGGGAATTGGCCTCGCCGCGGCCGCCTGGGTCTACCTCGTACTGGTCGATGCGTCGAGCCCGCGGCGAGCCGCGCTGC
>NZ_JBEVLO010000319.1:0-15390 GCF_040509115.1 Mycobacterium sp.
CGCGCAAGGAAGCGTCGAGACCGCCAGACCAGTCGACGCGGCCGAGCATGCCCAGGGTCGCCGGGTCGCGTCCGGCGGCTTCCGCGGCACCGTCGATGATCGCCACCGCGGCGTCGAGCTCGGGGCCCGGTCCGAACTCGGGGAACCAGCCGTCGGCGAGCCGTCCGGCGCGGCGGTAGCCGGCGGGCACCTGCGCCCCGATCCACATGGGGATCGGTCGTTGGATCGGCAATGGTGAGAGTCCGGCGGCGGTGACGGTGTCGAACTGGCCGGAGAACGTGACCGCCCGTTCCGTCCACAGCCGCCGTAGCAAGACGATCTGTTCCTCGATGCGCCGTCCCCGCGTGTTGAAGTCCTGCCCGAGCGCCTCGTACTCGACCTCGTTCCACCCCACGCCGACGCCGAGGCGCAGACGTCCGCCGCTGAGCAGATCCACCTGCGCGGCTTGCTTGGCCACCAGCGCGGTCTGGCGTTGCGGCAGAATGACGACCCCGGTGAACAGCTCGAGGCTGGTGAGCGCCGCCAGGTAGCCGAAGGTAACCAGCGGCTCGTAGAACGTCGTGTCGACGTCGTAGCCGTACTGAGACGAGTGGACCGCGGGGTCGGCCCCGACCACGTGGTCATACGCCATCACGTGGGTGAAGCCCATCTCCTCCACCGCCAACGCGTACCGCCGCAGTTCGCCGACGTCGGAGCTCAGGGCGGTCTGCGGAAGTACGACTCCGAACGTGGTCATCGCGATCCTCGGGTGGTCGGGCCACCCGGCGCCGGGACGGCGACCAGGGCAGGGTGTACGGAAGCGGTGACGGAATTGACGCATGACGGGGGTGGCGCGAACAATGTGAAAGCCGACGTCAGTTTCGACTGTAGTCGCATTATCCGTGACCGGCCGCTCGAAGGTGTAGCCGTGGTGACCGAGGGGGCGCGAAAGATGCGGTCCTGTCAGGTGTCTGACCACCGGCGATGCACACTAGGATGTCGTGGGCCGAGTCGTCGAGAGAACATGATGGTGGTGAGCATGGTGCACGAAGAGTCCCCGCGGCCGCCCGCGCAGCCCTGCGCGGGTCGACGATGACGCAGGGTGGGTTGCGCAAGAGGCCGCTACAAGTACGTTCCAGGGCCACGACCCAACGCATTCTGGACACCGCCTCGCGGCTTCTCGTCGAGGTGGGCTACCAGGCCATCGTCGCGTCCCCGACCCTGCTTCTGCAGGAATCGGGAGTCAGCCGCGGGTCCTTCTACTCGTTCTTCGAAACACCCGAGAAAGTGCTGGAAGAGTTGGCCTTCCAGTGCATGCAGGAGTCGGCGGCCCTGCTTGGCGACATGCTGGAGGCTCGACCGATCACGCACTGGCACGGTGTGGTCGACACCCTCATCGAGTTCTACCGGGACTGCTTCCAGCGACCGCTCATCCGCGAGCTGTGGGTGGGCCAGAATCTCACACCCCCGGTGCGCGCGGCCGACCGAGAGTGGATGCAGGACGTCGCCAAGACGCTCCTGGTGGCGTTGGAGCAGTTCACCCCCGCGTTCGCCGACTTCTCGCTGCGCCAATCCGTCGTGGCCATCGAGATCTGCGAGCGGCTGTTCCAGTACGCCTACACCGACGAGGTCCACGGTGACCAGGCGATCATCGAAGAGATTCGGATCGTGCTCGTCCAGTACCTCACTCACTATGCAGAACTGGACGGGTCAACGGGCACCAAATCGACCCCGTCGAGGGCCCGGCGAAAACGGCGATGAAGGCGACCGACGCCGTTGCGCCTGGCGCCCAGCACGTCTGACTCCGAGATGCCGGTGACCTCAGACCGGCGCCGCGGCGGTCCTGGGCTCGTCCGGCGACGTCAGTACAGACTGTTTGCGGCGCACTGCAGCCAGCACCCCCACGAATGCGGCGACGGGAAAGATGGCGAGCAGCGAATACGCCAGGGCAGGGGAGCCGCCCACCAGCATCGGGAAGTTCACGACGACGAGGGTTCCGGCGATCAGGAGGCCGACGAGGCCCAGCGTTGGTGCCACCCTCGTCGCCCAGATGCTTCCGCCATCTCGGTTTCGGCTGAAGAACGCCAGGACGGCAACGCTGGTCAACACCATCAGTACCACGACGCCGAATGTGGTGAGGCCACCGGTCCACGCGAACACTTGCAGCATCGGGTCCGCGTCGAGTACCGCGAAGGCAAGGATGGCCACGGTGCAGAGGACGGTTTGGGTCAACGACCCGACGTGTGGCGAGACGTGCCGTGGGTGGGTCATACCCAGGCGCCCCGGCAGGATTCCCGACTGTCCGAGCGCGTGAAAGTACCGCGCGGTGACGTTGTGGAAGGACAGTACGCAGGCGAAGATGCTCGTCAGCAAAAGGGCCTGCGCGACAGTCGAACCCACCGTGCCCAGGTAGCGCTGGGTGGTGTCCACGAGCATTCCGGCGGGGTTGCCGATCGACTCCTCGATGACGCCTTCAGGTCCCCACGCGACGACCATGCCGTAAGACGCTAGGGCATAGAACAAGCCAATCGAGATGACGGCGATGTAGGTGGCCCGGGGGATGGTCTTGGCGGGATCCTTGGCTTCATCGCGAAAGACCGCGGTGGCTTCGAATCCCACGAAGCCCAGAATCGCGAAGGTCAATCCGACGCCGACCTGACCCGAGAACACCGCGTCGGTTGTGAACGGTGCCACGGGAAAGCCCGAGTCGCCGCCCACCGCGAACACCACGGCCACGAGAACGGCGACGATGGCGACTTCGGCCACCAGGAGGACGCCCAGCACCTTCGATGACAGGTCGATGTGGCGAAAACCGAGCATGCCGACCAGGGCGACGGTGACGAGGCAGTAGACCCACCACGCGATGTCGGGACCGCCGAGGTGAATGACCGTGATGTTGAGCTGAACGCCGATGAGCGCCAACGCCGCAAGCGCTGCCGCCGGATACGTGACTACCGCGATGAATGCGGCCGCCGCGCCCGGGATCTCGCCGAGCCCCTGCCGAACGTAGGTGAAGAACGCACCGGGGCGGGGGATGCGCTGGGCCATCTGCGACATCCCGATGGAGAACAGGACGAGGATGCTCGCAGAGACCAGGAACATGACGGGAAATCCAAGTCCGTTGCCGGCCGAGAAACCCACCGGGGTCACCCCGCCGACGACGGTCAGGGGTGCGGCCGCAGCGACCACCATGAAGACTATGGACGCCACCCCGAGGTTGCCCCGGAGTTTGGCTGGCTCGGAATCGGAGGCCACTGGCAGTGTTTCGCTCATGAATCTTCTCCTACTGGCTGCCTGCGAGGAACGCGGCGTACTCCGGTGAGGCGTCTGCACGTACCCGGTTCTCGTCGAAGCCGTAGGCGACCGCGTCGCCACGAACGGCGCGCAGCGGATCCTCGAAGTCGCGAATGTAGCCCATGGAGAAGGCGCCCTCCTGGTATCCCATCAACTTGAGCAGGTCGTCGTCGAGGGTCTTGGCGACGTCCATGGGGACGGAGAGGTATTGGTTCTCCTCCTGCCTCACCCAGCCGACGGAGTAGTTGATGTTGATGGCGCGGCGGACCTTGTCGGTGGTCTTGTTGGCGCCACCGCTGTGCACGATCTTGCCGCTGTAGATCAGCACGGAGCCGCGCGACATCTCGGCCTGCAGGCAGTCGGCGTCGGTGTACTCCTTGGGGGTAGGGGCCCCTGGGAGGTGGCTGCCGGGGACGACGCGGGTGGCGCCCATCTCGGCGGTGTAGTCCGACAGCGCCCAGAGCATGTTGCACTGCACGTGATAGTCCTCGGGGAACGGGAAGAAGTCCCATGCCACCTGGTCGCGGTGCAGGCCTTGGGCCGACTCGCCCGGCTCGATGGAGATGATCTGGGTGAGCATCAGCTGAAACGCACTGGCGTGGCCCAAGAATTCACCCACGGTGCCCAAGATCGTCGGATTCTGGATCAGCTCGCGGCAGGTCGGCGAGCGGGCGATCAATGCGCCGGTGCGACGGGTCTTCTTGCCAAGAATGGCGTTGTAGCCGATGGGTGTGGAGTCGATGTAGGGGGCCACTTCCTCCTCGATGGCATCCATCATCGAGGAGGGAGCGAGATCGTCGACGATGACGTAGTTGTCGCGGCGCAGGTGCTCGACGAGTTCGTCGACGGGGGTGGTCGCGGGGACGTGGTTCAGTGCGGTCATGGAAACGTGCTCCCTGAGGGTTGGAACGTGGCTCGGGCGGCCAATGAGGTGGGCGGTAACGCGACTTCAGTCGCGTTTTCAGTATGGGGTGGGCGCGGTGTCCGTCCGGTAAAGCGCCGTGACAATTGGATTAAGCGACTGCACAACCGGACTGCGGGGCCGGGTAGCGGCATGCTGCCGGCCCGAGGCTGGGCGCGTAACCGGGTGTTTACTGATTGTCGAGTCCTCGAAACAAACTTCAGTTCAGACTGAAGTCGCATCTGAGCGCGGTGTGCGCTACCAAGGCGAATTCCGCGCCACCCAATACGTCAGACCGCCCCCGGGAGGGCTCGAACCCATGGACGACACCGCATCATCACCGGCATCGCAATCGAAAGCTATTGGCCGTCAGTCTGTTTCGCGTAGGCGCTTCCTCACCGGTTCCGCCGGTGCCGCGGTCGGCCTCACCGCACTGGGCGGTGCGCTGGCCGCCTGCGGATCGGGCGCCAGCGGCAAGGGCGAAGTCGTCGTGCTCAGCTGGGAGTCCTACGTCGCCAAGGAGATCCTGACGGGGTTCGAGAAGGCCACCGGCATCAAGGTCAAGGGCGTGGCCGCCGAATCCGATCAGGACATGTTCGCCAAGATCAAGGCGGGCGGCGGCTCGCAATACGACATCGTCTTCGGCAACTGCGGATGGGCGCCCACGTACCACCAGAACGATCTAACCGAGGTCCTCGACTTGTCGGAGATCCCTGCGTCGAAGGACCTGTTCCCGGTCTTCACCGAGGATCCGTCACTGCCGTACGTAGTCTCACCCGGCAAGGTGTTGCTCTATCCGAACATGTGGGCCGCGCTGAGCCTGGCGTGGAACCTCGACGCGCCCTACCAGCCGGGAACGCCGTTGAGCTGGAATGCGCTGTGGGAGGCGCCCAAGAACAAGGCCATTCTCGAGGGCGGCGCCGAAGACTTCATCGCCCTTGCCGGATTGGCCAACGGGGTGCCGCGCAAGGACATCTACGCCATGCAGGGTCCCACACTGGATGCCGCAGCGGCGAAGTTGGGCTCGCTCAAACCCTTTCAGATCAGCAAGAACAGCGACGACGCGATCGCCAGGGCGCTCGCCAACCAGGGCGCATACATCGGCTTCGCCTCCAGTCTCGGAATGGCCCAACGCGCGAACAGCCAGTTCGGTCAAGGCAAGGACGTCGTCAAGGCCGAGGTGCCGACCGAGGGGTCGATTGGCTGGATCGACGGACCGCAGTTGGTGAAGAACGCCAAGAACCGCGACAACGCCATGACCTTCATCAACTACTTTGGCGGTGACGTCGCCAACCAGGATTACCTGTGGGGGGCCAACTTCTACTCACAGTGCAGCAGGGTATCGACGGACCGGGTCATCGCCGCAGGCGGCGATGGTGCCGTGATCGCGAAGTCGCTCGGCTCGGATCGGCCAGATCTGGCCAAGCAACTGGTGTTCCAGGCGCAGCCTCAGCATGCCGACGCCTGGGCTGCCGCCTACGACAAGGTCATGGGATAGCCAGCGGCGATGGACATCAGCACGGCGACCGTCGCCGATGGACTGGACGATTCCCTCCTGCCGAGCCGGCAGGGGGCCTCATCGCCGTTGTCCGCCACCACGAGTCGCCGCCGACGGTTTCCCTCGTCGCTCGCTCTCCTTCCACTGCCTGCAACCGCCTTGGTGGGCATTGGCTTCGTGCTTCCGCTGCTAGTGGTGCTGCTGTACTCGTTCCGGCCGACGGTGGCGGGTCGGATCGCGGACACCTTCACCCTGGACAACTACATTCGGTTCGTCACGACCGACACCTACTGGCAATCCTTGGCCGCCACCATGGGGTTCATCGCATTGGCGTCGGCGATCACCGTCGTTCTGACCTTCCCGCTGGCCTACTTCGTGGCCACCAAGGTGTCGCCGCGCCGGCGCCTGCTCTGGGTGTTGGTCGCGACCATTCCGTTGTTCACCAGCTATCTCATCCGGGTGTTGGCGTGGTTGAACCTGCTGGGCAACGGTGGGCTGTTGAACACCGCCCTGATCCGCTCGGGCCTCGTCGACGGTCCCGTCGGGATCTTCGAGCCCGGTAAGCCCGCAGTGGTGATCACGTTTGCCTATCTGCTCTTCCCGCTCACCTTCCTCACCGCGTTCATCGCGCTGGAGCGGGTCAACGCCGGGGTGTACGAGGCGGCATCGGATCTCGGTGCGGCGCGGTGGCGGCGGTTCGTCTACGTCACGATCCCGTTGTGCCGCAACGGACTCGTCGGTGGGTTCATCCTGGCGTTCGTATCGATGCTCGGTGACTACGTGACGCCGCAGTTGATCGGGGGGACTTCGGGAACGTTCTACGCCAACCTGATGACCAACCAATTCGGCAACTCCATGCAATGGGGCTTCGGTTCGGCGCTCGCGCTGCTCCTGCTGGTCGCGATCTTTCTCCTGCTGGCGATCCTCAGGCTGACGGCAGGCGCATCGGCAGCACTGGGGGCCTACACCGGCACCCACGTCCCGCGCCGCTCGCCGGCACTCGCCATGTATGCGTGGGCGACGATGGCCTTCCTGTACCTGCCGATCGCGCTGCTCGCGCTGTTCGCCGTCAACGACAGCACGACCGTCGGCCTGCCGTTCCAGGGCTTCACCGCGGAATGGTTCACCTCCCTGTTCAGCGACGGGAGCCTGCACGACGCGTTGGTCATCAGTGTGCAGATCGCGCTCAGCGCCACCGCTGTCAGTCTCGTCCTCGGGACCGCGGCGGCGATCTACCTGTCGCGGTCCGTCGGGTCCTGGCGCAATCTCAGCATGGCGGCCATCTCGCTGCCTCTGTTCCTCCCCCCGGTCATCTTTGGGCTGGCCATGATCATCGGCCTCAACGCGTTGAACGTCGACCGCGGACTGTGGACGATCGTGTTGGGACACGTCATCATCACGCTGCCGATCGTGACGCTGGTGGTGATGATTCGCCTGGAGGGAGTGGATCGGAACTACGAGTTGGCAGCGCTGGACTTGGGTGCGAGACCCCTCTCGGTCTTCCTGCGGGTCGTGCTGCCTCAAGTGGCGCCTGGCATCCTGGCCGCCGCCATGATCTCGATGGCCACGTCGATGGACGAGTTCATCATGACCTTCCTCATCACCGGCTCGGACACCACGCTGCCGCTCTACATCTACAGTTCGCTGCGGTTCGGCCTCTCACCCGAACTCACCGCGCTGTCGACGTTGATTCTGGTGGCCTCGTTCGTCCTCATCTTCCTCGGCGTCCTGATCGCAGTCGGACGCCGAGGACTCCAGATCCGAACCAAACGAGCGGGAGCAGCATGAGCACCCTCCGGTGTGTCGACCTCACCAAGACCTACGGCGCCGCAGACGATTACGTATTGGGCGGGCCCACGGGTGGCGTCTCCTTCGACGTCGAACAGGGCGAGCTGTTCGCGCTGCTGGGCCCGAGCGGATGTGGAAAGACCACCACTCTGCGCATCATCGGTGGCTTCGTGGAGCCGACGAGTGGCCGGGTCGAGCTGGACGGGGCGGACGTCACTCACCAGCCGCCGTACGCCAGGCCGACCAACACCGTGTTCCAGAACTATGCCCTGTTTCCCCACCTGAGCGTCGGAGCCAACGTCGAATTCGGGCTGAAGATGGACAAGGTCGGGCGCGGTGAGCGGCACGCGCGAACCCACGACGCACTTTCCATCGTGGGCATGGAGCACCTGGCTGATCGGCGCATCGCGGAGCTGTCCGGTGGGCAGCAGCAGCGCGTCGCCCTGGCGCGCGCAATGGTCAAACGGCCGGGTGTGCTCCTACTCGACGAGCCCTTCGGCGCCCTTGACCTCCGGCTGCGCCGCCAGATGCAGGACGAGCTCGTCCGCCTCAAACAAGCCACCGGTGCAACATTCGTCCACGTGACCCATGACCAGGAAGAGGCCTGCGCTATCGCTGACCGCATCGCGGTGATGGACCGCGGGCGCATCGTGCAGGTTGCCACCCCGGTGCAGCTGTACCGCGCCCCCCGCACCGCGTACGTCGCGCAGTTCCTCAACGTGGGCACGGTCTTACGCGGCCGTGCCGTGCGGCACCACGACATCGTTCGTGTCGAGACTGGCGCCGTGAACGTGCACGGGCCCACTCCGGACTGGGCCGAGCCCGGGATGCGGTTCAGTGCCGTACTGCCTCCCGACCAGGTAAGCATCACCCCGGGGCGAGAGGCATCTGCGCCCTTGGACTGCGAATCCGTCTGTGGAACAGTCACACACATCGCCTTCACCGGCTCCGACTTCGCAGTCCACGTCGAGCTGGCCGACGGCAGCCGCTTGATTGCGTCAGTGCCGCGACATGCGATGTCGGCCGGGCAACAGACTGTGGCGCAAGTGGGCTCAGAGGTGGTGGCGAGCTGGCGACGCTCGGACGTCATCATCGTCGAAGATTCGGACGTCGAGCTGGAGCCCGTCGGCGGCGCGGACGACGCAGCAACGGTCGCTGCGTAGAGTCCGGCCGCCGACGGGGCTGCTCCCGCCCGCGGAAGCTACTGGCTACCCGCGAGAAAGGCAGCGTGTTCCGGCGATGCTGCGGCACGTACCCGGCTCGAGTCATAGCCGTAGGGGATCGCGTCGCCGCGGATCGCGCGCAGGGGGTCTTCGAAGTCGCGGATGTAGCCCATGGCGAAGGCGCCCTCCTGGTAGCCCATCAACTTCAGCAGATCGTCGTCGAGGGTTCTGGCGACTTCCAAAGGCACGGAGAGGTATTGGTTCTCCTCTTGCCTCACCCAGCCGACGGAGTAATTGATGTTGATGGCGCGGCGGACCTTGTCGGTGGTCTTGTTGGCGCCGCCGCTATGGACGATCTTTCCGCTGTAGATGAGTACCGAGCCGCGGGACATCTCGGCCTGCAGGCAGTCGGCGTCGGTGTACTCCTTGGGCGTGCGGGAGCCTGGGAGGTGGCTGCCGGGGACGACGCGGGTGGCGCCCATCTCGGCGGTGTAGTCCGAGAGCGCCCAGAGCATGTTGCATTGCACGTGGTAGTCGTCGGGAAAGGGGAAGTAGTCCCACGCGCCTTGATCGCGGTGCAGGCCTTGGGCCGACTCGCCGGGTTCGATGGAGATGATCTGGGTGAGCATGAGCTGAAACGCACTGGCGTGGCCCAGGAAGTCAGCCACGGTGCCCAGGATCGTAGGGTGCTGGATCAGCTCGCGGCACTTCGGGGAGCGTGCGACCAACGCCCCGGTGCGGCGGGTCTTGGTACCCAGGATCGAGTTGTAGCCGATGGGTGTCGCGTCGATGTGAGGCGCTACCTCTGCTTCGATCGCGTCCATCAGCGACGGGGGTGCGAGGTCGTCCACGATGACGTAGTTGTCGCGGCGCAGGTGCTCGACGAGCACGCTGACTGGCGCAGTAGCGGGGACGTGGTTCAGTGCGGTCATGGAAGACGTGGCTCCGTGTCGGTCGGCGGCGGATGGCCGCGGTTCAGTACTCAAATGCGACTTCAGTCGCGTTTCAAGTATGAAGCCGTCGGAATGTCGTCTCGGTAATCTTCGGTGACGATCGCATTAAGCCGGCTTCCGCCAGCGCTGTTCGAGCACGTCCTGCTCGATCGCCGCCACCGGGCGGCGTAACCGGTTGTTCACGCCCGACCGTCTCGACGGTCTTGAGTCCAGACTAGAGTCGCGTCTGCGCCCGGTGCGGATCCCGTTGGCATTCGTCGGTTTTGACGGCGCCGGCTTGCTCGACCGAGAGATGGGACAGAACGCATGGCAGAGGATTCACGTGGGCGACTACAGGGGAAGGTCGCCATCGTCACCGGTGCCTCACGGGGGATCGGTCAGGCCATTGCGGCCAGGTTCGCCCGCGAGGGCGCGCAGGTGATCGCGGCAGCCCGCAACGCCGACGACCTCGCTCAGACGGCAGCCCTGGGTGCTGGCCGCATCGTCGCCCAACGATGTGACGTGCGGAAGGCCACGGACGTCCAGGAATTGATCGCCCGCGCGATCGACGAATACGGGGCGCTGGACGTACTGGTCAACAACGCCGGCGTCGCCGTGCAGAAGTTGTTGGTGGACACCACCGAGGAGGACTGGGACTTCACCATGGACACGAACGTCAAGGGGACGTTCTGGGGCCTGAAGTTTGCGATCCCGGTCATGAAGGCCGGCGGTTCCATCGTCAACATCGGGTCCGTGAACAGCTACACCGGAGAACAGACGTCATCGGCCTATGTGACGTCCAAGGGTGCCGTGCTTCTGCTGACCAAGAACGCGGCCGCCGAGACTGCGCACCTCGGGATCCGCGTCAACATCGTCTGCCCAGGTTCCACCGAAACACAAATGTCTCGTGCCTATTTCGAGGCAGCGATGGGATCGGCGGAGAAGGCCGACAAGTTCACCCGCACGTTCGCTCCGCTCACCGGCATGATTCCTCCTGACGACATCGCCAGCGCGGCACTGTATCTGGCCTCCGATGAGTCCAAGTCCATGACGGGCAGCTCGATGTTGGTCGACGGCGGGCTCCTGGCGTCCTGGGATCACGTCACCGAATCGTGAACCACCGCAGGCAACGTCGGCGTAATGCGCGAGGTACCGCCACGAAGCACACGTGTCACGCGGGGCCGGTTGAATGTGAAACATGCACCGGCAGCGGGCTGCCGGGCTCTCAGGTCACAGTTGGCCCACTCAGGAGGCAATCATGGTCGACACCGTACGTCCGAAGAACGTCGCTGCCGGCTGGGACCGGCGGACCTTCCTCAGGGCCAGCGGCCTCACGGTCGGCGGTCTCAGCCTCGCAGGGCTGATCGCTGCGTGCGGGGGCGGTGGAGCTGGGGGTGGTCCAGGAAGTCAGACGGCGACACTGCGGCTTCCGTTCGTCGCCGACATGCAGGTGCCCGACCCCGACGTCTTCTATGAGGCGGAGGGCTCGTTGGTCATGCACGCCGCCTACGAAGGGCTCGTTCAGTACAAGCCCGGCTCGGCGGACATCGTGGGCGCACTGGCCACGTCTTGGACGATCTCCCCGGATCAGCTCACGTACACGTTCACGTTGCGACCCAACGTGAAGTTCCACGACGGGACCATCGCCGACTCCGCGTCCTGGATCAAGAGCTTCGAACGTCGCGGCAAGATGAACCAGGGCACGTCCTACATGGTGGCCGGCGTCGCGAAGACCGAGGCCCCGAACCCGACGACGTTCGTCGTCACGCTCAAGCAGCCCAACAACGCGTTCCTGCACTATCTGGCCTGCCCGTGGCAACCGTTCGCGGTGAGCCCCACCGCAGTCGCCACGAACACCCAGGGGGGCGACTATGCGCAGGAGTGGCTCAAGACCCACGACGCGGGCACCGGTCCCTACTCCATCAGTGAGTTCGTCCCGGGCAGCCACTACACCTTCGTCGCATTCGCCGACTATTGGGCAGGTAAACCAGGTTTCGACTCCATCCGGATCGACATCACCCCGGACATCACCACCCAGAAACTTCAGCTCGACTCCGGTGCGTTCGACATGGTGCCGAAGGGGCTGGCAGTTCCGGATGTGATTGCTTACCAGAGCAACCCGCAGTTCGCCGTCATCAACTCCGTCGGCGGTCTCGCCGACGGCCTGATGCTCAATCCCAACTCGGGCATCTTCGCCGACAAGGCGCTGCGGCAGGCGATGCTCACGGCGCTGGACCGGACGGCCATCGTCGACACCGCCTGGGGCGGGTTGGGGAAGGCGCAGCCGTCCATGTGGCCCGAGGGATCTCTGCCACCGGCGCTGGCGCCGTTCCCGACGACGGTCGATACGGCTGCGCTCAAGACCATGGTGGCCAGCCTCCCGTCGAAGAAGGTCGACTTCGCATGCATATCCGACGGCGGTGCAGCGCGTCAGCAGATGGCCGAGCTGGTGCAGAGTCAGCTCGCCGCGCTTGGTCTGGACGTAGCCCTGCGGACGATGGCTACGGCCGAGCAGTACGACCTCGCCAACCAGCCGAGTGAGAAACGGCCGGATCTGATGCTGTGCTACATCGGCGGTGACACCTTCCATTTGGACACCACGTTCCGCATCCTGCTACGCAGTGACGCCAAACCGCTGAACTACTACCAGTACGACAATCCGGAAGTGGACCGGCTGATGGACGAGGCGGTCGTCAAACCGACGGTGGGCGAGATGAACTCGGTCTACCAGCAGCTGAGCAAGGTGATCTACGACGATGCCATCTTGATCCCCATGCTGGTGCCGCCCGTCAGTACGGTCGCGCACACCGACATCGCCGGCATTCAAGTGAATTCGTACTTCCCGCAGGTCCTCGCGATGCAGGACGTCAAGCGGACCTGACGGCTCCTGTTTCTTAGGGGAATACACGACGATGGGAGAGTCATGACCGACAAGTTTCACCTGGGGTGGTTCCTGAACTTCGTCGCAGACGAGTGGCACGACACCTGGGGTGACGGTGGGCGCGACTTCACCGGCGACTTCTACGTCGAGATCGCCCGCGACTTCGAGCGTGCCAAGTTCGATTACATCCTGATCGAAGACAAACTGATGGTGCCGAACGCCTTTGGCGGGACGATGGAGCATGCGCTGAAGCAGGGCATCGTCCCCAAACACGACCCAGTGCCGCTGGCGGTGCTGATCGCCGCGGCCACCGATCACATCGGTGTCGTCCCCACCATGTCCACCAGTTTCTACCCGCCCTTCCTGTTGGCGAGGCTGGCCAGCACCGTCGACCACATCTCCCGCGGACGGTTCGGCCTGAACGTCGTCACCTCCGCAGAGGACCGGGCGGCCCAGAACTTCGGCATGGACAAGCTCTATGAACACGACGAACGCTACGCACGTGCCAGCGAGTATCTCGAACTGATCACCAAGCTTTGGGAATCCTGGGAGCCCGATGCCATCGAGCGCGACTACGAGACTGGGACCTACGCAAACTTCCGGAAGGTCAACACGATTGACTTCGAGGGGAAGTACTACAAGTCCCGCGGTCCGCTGAACACCGCGCCGTCGCCCCAGTATCGTCCGGTCATCGCCCAGGCAGGCTCCTCACCGCCGGGACGTGAACTCGCCGCCCAGCATGCCGACACCATCGTCGGTCCGGCGGACGACGTCGTCAGGATGCGCGCCTACCGCGACGACATTCACGACCGGATGAAGGCGCATGGGCGAGACCCCCGAGACTGCAAGGTGCTCTACGTGGTGTCCCCAATCGTCGCCGACACCCACGAGGAGGCCGTGGCCAAGCGCGAGCGGTGGTACAACGATCCGCACTATGTCGAGCACATGCTGGCCGAAATCTCGGCAATCACCGAAATCGACTTCTCTCAGTTCGATCTCGACGAACCGCTGCCGGAGCTGACGACCAACGGCGAGCGCGGTTCGCTGGCGGCGTTCGTCGCCGGTGGCAAGGACAAGACGCTGCGCGAATTGGTCACCGGCAGTGCCATGGCCGGCAGCATCCCCTTCGTCGGGACACCTGCCGAGGTCGCCGAACAGATGGGCGAGGTGATGGAGGCCGTCGGCGGCGACGGGTTCCTGATCACCAGTCCGGTGATGCGGCTCAACCGACGCTACGTCACCGAGATCACCGACGGCCTCGTACCCGAGCTACAGAAGCGTGGCCTGACCCGGACCGAATACACCACCACGATGCTGCGCGACACCCTGCGCGAATTCTGATGATCCCGATTCCCCAGGACGACGCTACTCAGCAGAGGATGCTGGGCGAGGTCGAGGCGAGTGTCGAGGACTTCCGCGGGGTGGCGGGTTTCTCCGTACTACGCACCGAGAAACCCGGTAGCGCGATCGGCGCGCATGGCGGCATTCAAGACGACGTGCAGCTCGACCGCGTGCTAACCAGGATGCGGATGCAGCCCACGGGGGCTTTTGGTGGAAAGCTGATCATCGTCTGCACCACGCCGGAACGGCGATGGCGCATCGCCCGGCTATCCGGAATACGCGGCATCGCACCGCGATTCGTCGACGACCGGGTGTTCACCGACGAGCACGCCGCACAGGCCGAGATCTTCGCGATGCGACTGGCCCAATACCCAGCCGAGGACGGTATGCCCGAGCATTACACACCGGCGTGGAAGGCCCGAGGGGAGAACTGGGGCGCGTGAGCGATTGCGACCCGGAATCGGGAGGCTACCCGGAACTGCTGCGCCTCACCGGATACGGCAGCAAGTGGACCGTCGAGCAGGGCGACAGCGTCGACTTCTTCGTGAGCTGTGACGGGCCGACCACCTACCGCGCCGAGTTGGTCAAGCTCATCCACGGCGACACCCATCCGAGTGGACCGGGATTCAAGGAGGACGTGCTCGACTCGCCGGTCAACGGCGATTACCCGGGCCGAGTCCAGACCATCCACGCCGGGTCCTACGGCATGATTCCCGACCGCCGTCCGCTGCGGGTGGACAGCTTCACCATGCAGTGCTGGATTTGGCCGACCCTGCCCACCAAGATCGAGGGTTACTGGGCGCCCGGCGAGCAGATGGTCATGGGCAAGTGGGCGCAGGGCCGTGGCTACGGGCTGTTCCTCGACCTGGCCGGTCGGGTCTGCCTTCGCGTCAACGGCCAGACGGTGACCGCCTCCGAACCGTTGCGTGATCGTGCCTGGCACTTCATCGCCGCGACCTTCGACGGCGAGACGGGTTGCGCGACAATTCATCACGAGCCACAAATCAGGTACGCACTCGACCCTCCAACCGAGCTGGTTGAGGCCGTCTTGGCCGATGGCATTGCCCACACCGCGGTGCCGTTCACCTTCGCGGGCCATCCCGTGCAACTCGCGCCAGATCCCGAGTCCCGCCAGCCCGGTGGGTGGACGATGACCGACCACTACAACGGCAAGATCGACGGAGCGCGGCTGTGCTCACGGGTGCTGACCCGCCTGGAGATCGAGACGATGAAGCTCGGCGCCGCCCCGGGCATGGACGAACGGCGGGGGCTCGGGCCCGCCGCAGGACTCGGCGCCGCGATGGTGGCCGCCTGGGACTTCAGTTTGGAGATCCCGACCCGCACGATCGTCGACGGCGGTCCTTACCGGCTCGACGGCGAACTCGTCGGCCTCCCCACCCGGGGCATGACGGGACACAACTGGAGCGGTGCACACACGCAGTGGAGTGCGGCACCGCACGAATACGGCGCCATCCACTTTCACGACGACGACGTCGACGACGCCCGCTGGTCGGTCGACTTCACCCTGTCGGTTCCCGACGATCTACCGAGCGCGGTCTACGCCGTCAAGCTGACCACCGAAGAGGGCGACGAGGACTACATCCCCTTCATGG
>NZ_JBEVLO010000320.1:0-3126 GCF_040509115.1 Mycobacterium sp.
CATGGCACGTCGATCTTCGTCGCGATCTCCTTTGCGGCATCGAGATTCGGCCATCGGCCGGTCCGTTGGCTGACCCGGCATGAGGCTGCGTTGCGTCCGTGGCTGCGGGCGAACCGCATCCGGCGACGAGCGCCATGCTCAGCGCGACGAGCAAGCAGTGAAGTGATCTCCGCGCAGTCCAAGAGCTTCGTGCTTCCCGTTCTGTTCACGATGACGCCGTGGCCACCGGCTTCGAGCTTCGTGACGGTGTCATCGATCCACGGACGGGTTGGGGGCGGCGGCGTCACCACTGAGGCTCAGTGCCACCAGGGGTGTAACCCAAAACATGAGAACGCTTTTCATGGCTCGTCTCCTATCGAGTGCCGCTGCGACCGAGATGTTCGGGCAGAGCTGTCATGCGAAAGTGACCGCGCAGGCCCGCGAGTCGCCGGAGCCGATAGGAAAGGCATAGCTTTGAAAGGATTCTCCTAACTTTCACACCATGGCGAGGACATCGACACCTGTTAGCGCTTCAAATTCGTAGTCACAGGGGATTTGTTCCACCGCCCATCGATCGAACCCCAGATCGCAGGGCCCGACGGAACCGCTCGCGCCTAGGATCCCGCGAATGTGAGCTTTCGGGGACTCGGGATTGTCTCCACAACACCAATGGGGAGCCGCACGCGGAACACGGTTTTGCCCGGTTGAGACGACACGCGCACCTCGCCATCGTGCGCTTGAATGATGGAGTTGACAATCGCCAAGCCGAGCCCCGTACTGCCGGCCTGCCGCGAACGCGAGGTGTCGCCGCGGACGAACCGTTCGAACAGGTGGGGGAGTAGATCGGGTGCAATGCCAGGGCCGTCGTCGATGACGGTGATCTCAACTTGTGGCTGCCGCCCGCCGGCACCGAGTACTCGGACGCGTGCGGTGATCCGGGTGCCCGGTGGAGTGTGGAAGCGAGCGTTGGACAGCAGATTCGCCAGGGCCTGGTGGATCTTCGCGTCATCACCGACGCACCACACAGGTTCGTCGGGAATTTCCGCCTTCCACAGGTGGCCGCGGCCGACGACCGCAGCATCGTTGACTGCGTCGCGTGTGCTCTCGGCAAGATCGAATTGATTGCGCTGAAGGTCGTCGCGCTCGTCAAGGCGCGCCAGCAGCAGCAGCTCGGAGACCAGTGCGTTCATCCGCTTGGATTCCGATTCGATTCTCGCCAGTGCGTACTCGGTGTTTTCGGGGAGGACTGCGGTGTCTTGACGGGTCAGCTCCGCGTATCCGAGGATCGCCGTGAGCGGTGTCCGCAACTCGTGGCTCGCGTCGATGATGAACTGTCGCATGCGGCGGTCAGAGGCTGCAACCGCGGCGAAGGCGCTCTCAACGTGCTCGAGGAGGGTGTTTAGAGTGTGCCCGACCAGCCCGACTTCGGTGCTGGGATCCGTCGCCGCGTCGGGCACGCGAGCCGCGATCGTGTGATGATCACGATCCAGCGGTTGCTCGGCGACCTCGGACGCCACCTCGGCGACGCGCCCAAGCGGTCGCAACGCATACCGAACCAAAGCATATGTGCCGATACCCGTGACGAGCAGCGTGAGGAGTGTCAGTGATGCGACTACCACGTTCTGCTGAACCAGAGCGCGCTCGGCGTCGGGGTTCGACACACCGGCGACCAGGATCTCGCCGGGCCCCGCTGACCTGTAATCCATTCGATAATCCCCGAGACCGGGGACCTCCACCTCTTGCGGGCTCGTGCCGGTCCAGGGATGTCCGGCGATGGCGTCGATCGCGGCGCCCGGCGCCTGCTGGGCGACACCGTCGCCGAAGAGCGCGGAGTCGACAACGACACCGTCCCGGAGTAACACGATCACGTTTCCCGGCGCTTGACCAAGGAGATTGACGAGTGGCTTCATCTCGGTGGGCCCTGGCACGTTGCCGGTCTGGTTCGGATAGGACCGATATCTCAACACGGACGCGGCGAAACCGTCTGCAGCACTGTCGACTTGACTATCGATGATGCCGGTGATCGCCCTGCAGAGCACTGTCGTCGATACGACTCCGACCGCGATGACGATCGGCATCACTACCAGTGACACGCCGACGACGAGTTGCCGTCGGAGGCTCCAGCCGCTCCAGCGGCGCAGGACGCCTCTCATTGTGCCGGCCTGATGAGGTATCCGATGCCGCGTACAGTCTGGATCAGCGGAGCACGACCCGCATCGACCTTCTTGCGAAGATAGGACACGTACAGTTCGACGACGGTCGACCGGGGGGCGAATTGGATGCCCCACACTCGCTGCAGCAGTTCGTCACGCGGGATCGCACGGTGGGGATTCCGCATCATGTAGCGGAGTAGATCGAACTCGGTCGAGGTGAGCGGTATCGGCTCGCCATCGCGGAACGCCTCGCGCGTTGCCGCCCGCAATTCGAGCTCTCCCACGACTAGTACCTCGTCGCTCTCGGGAGTTAGGTAGGCGGACCGGCGCAGAAGTCCGCGCAATCGGGCCACGAGCTCCTCGAGACTGAACGGCTTGGTCAGGTAGTCATCCCCGCCCGCGGTGAGTCCGGCGACGCGGTCGTGTACTGAGTCGCGCGCCGTCAGGAACAGCACCGGGGTGTAGCGCGCAGATTCGGGCGCGCGAACTTGTTCCAACACGCTGAAACCGTCACCTCCTGGCATCATGATGTCGAGTACCAGCACGTCCGGCCCGAGCCCATGGTACTTCGCTACTGCATCGCTGGCGTCGTGTGCCGTGGAGATCTGCCAGCCCTCATAGGCCAGGGCTCGGCCGACGAGACCGGTCAGTGCCCGCTCGTCGTCGACGAGAAGCACTCGGATGGGCGAACCGTCGGGTCGGTACATCCGCGGCTGTTGTCCGAGTACCGGCTGGCGGGTCACGGGCCGCGCGCGGTTATCGGTCATCGCAGCCCCCTTGTCAGCGCGGTCGTCACGGTTCCACTTTCCTCGATGCGACAACTGCCGGCGACCGATTGATAGCAATTTCATAAGCATGTGGCGCCGTCGTGTCGAGCCCTTCGGCTGGCGGAGTGTGGTCACCCCTCAATCGGCTAAGGCTGTGACGACCTGAGTTTCAGTCGCAATTGACCGAACTTAGCAGTTGGATTGCCCCCCAAGCGATCCCCGTCAGT
>NZ_JBEVLO010000321.1:0-6687 GCF_040509115.1 Mycobacterium sp.
TCGGCGTAGTTGGCAAACGCAGCCTTGGCCGGCGCCATGTCCTGTTCCGTTAAGCCGAGCGAAGAACCCTCTTCGTAATGCACTAGCAGGCAGTAGCGCATGGTGCCGTCCCTTCGCGGTCATCTCGTCGCACGCCGTTGTCGAGCTCGTCAGTGTGATGACGATTCGGCGGCCTCCGAATCGACATTCGCCGAGATCGGTTTCGGCTTGCGATTCGGAGCCCTCTCGATCAGCGACCCGATGGTCATCACACCGAGCGCCACCCAGATCAGGGCGAAACCGATCCATCGGCCCATGGGCATCGGCTCGTGCCCGATCAGAACGCCCCACGCCATCTGCAGCGCCGGATTCAGGTAGAACAACAACCCCATGGTGATCATCGGCAGCCGCTGAGCGCCCGCGGCGAAGAGCAACAGCGGGACCGCCGTAACGGGCCCGGCCAGCACCATCAGCACCGTGTGCCAGCCGCCGTGGCCGACGAAGTCGCCCCGCCCCAGCACCTGGAGGACGACGAGGTAACCGCCTGCGAGCGGCAACGTCAGGAAGGTCTCGACGGCAACGCTGACGCGAGGGTCGGCCGTCACGACCTTCTTGACGAGTCCGTACGCCGCAAAGGAGACGGTGAGCCCGCCGGCGACGTACGGCGGCGAACCCAATTCCACCGTCAGGATCACCACTGCAATCACGGCCATCGCCAGTGCGACCAGCTGCCACCGCCCGATCCGCTCACGGAAGATCAGCACGCCGAGGGCGACGGTGACGAGTGGGGTGACGAAGTACCCCAGAGCCGCGTCGACCACGTGTCCGTTGGTCGCGGCCCAGATGTAGATGCCCCAGTTGATCGAGATCAGTATCGCCGCCGCTGACAACAGCAGCCAGGTCCGCCCGCTGAGTCTGCGCAGGTCACCGATCTTGCGCGCGATCAGCAGCACGACGAGCAGACTCACCGCACTCCAGACGAGGCGGTGTGCCAGCACCTCCAGCGAGCCCGCGGGGAGGAGGAGGGGAAAGAACCCTGGGCACAGCCCCCACCAGGTGAACGCGCCGACCCCGAACAACACCCCGGCGCGGCGGGACCCGGATTCGGGAGTGCCCGTCACGAGTCGTGGTGACGAAGAACGTCGAGCGCGTGCTGGAGATCGGCCGGATACGGGCTGGTGATCTCGATGCGGCGCCCGTCGGCGGGATGGGCGAAGGCGAGCGACCGGGCGTGCAGCCATTGCCGTTCCAGACCAAGCCGTTTGGCCAGCGTCGGATCGGCTCCGTAGGTGAGGTCTCCGCAGCAGGGATGGTGCAGGGCCGAGAAGTGCACGCGGATCTGATGGGTCCGGCCGGTCTCCAGGTGGACGTCGAGCAGGCTCGCCGCGACGAAGGCCTCCACCGTGTCGTAGTGGGTGACGCTGTGGCGGCCACCCTCGCTGACCGCGAACTTCCAGTCGTTGCTACGGTGCCGCCCGATCGGTGCGTCGATGGTGCCGCTGGACGGGTCGGGATGGCCTTGGACCAGGGCGTGGTAGCGCTTGTCGACCGTGCGCTCCTTGAAGGCCCTCTTGAGCACGGTGTAGGCATGTTCGGAGATCGCCACCACCATGACGCCGGAGGTGCCGACGTCGAGGCGCTGCACGATGCCCTTGCGTTCGGGCACACCCGAGGTCGTGATCCGGAAGCCAGCCGCAGCCAGCCCGCCGAGCACCGTCGGACCGGTCCATCCGACGGATGCGTGCGCCGCGACGCCGGGGGGCTTGTCGACCGCCACGATGTCGTCGTCGGAGTAGAGGATCGTCATACCCTCGATGTCGACCGGTGGATTATCCAGCGGCGCAGGCGCTTCCGGCAACCGAACCTCGAGCCACGCTCCCGCGGGCAACCGGTCCGACTTGCCAGCCGGAGTCCCGTCGAGGTCGACGCCGCCGTCCTCGGCGATGGCCGCCGCCGCCGTGCGCGACAATCCGAGCAGCCGGGCCAGTCCGGCGTCCACGCGCATACCCGCCAGTCCCTCGGGAACCGGCATGGAACGGGTCGTCACTACTTCGCCCCGCTGCCGTCGTCGCCGTCTCGCGTGTCGTCATGGCCACCGTCACGCACCGGATCGGGCCCGTGCTCGTCGGCGGCCTCCGCTGCACCATCCGGCCGTCGCCGTCCCGAGGTGTCGAAGTCGAAGCCGAACAACGACAACACCACCAGCAGGATCGCCCCGCCGACGACCGCCGGATCGGCGACGTTGAACACCGGCCACCAGCCGATGGACACGAAGTCGACGACGTGGCCCTGCAGCGGGCCCGGCGACCGGAAGAATCGATCCACCAGATTGCCAAGCGCACCGCCGAGGATCATGCCGAGGCCGAGCGCCCACCACGGCGACACCAGCCGCCTACCCATCCACGCGATGCCTATCACCACGCCGGTCGCGATCAACGTCAGCACCCACGTGTATCCGGTGGCCATCGAGAACGCCGCCCCGGAATTGCGCACCAACCGCCACGTCACCGTGTCCCCGATGATCGACACCGGCTGCTCCGGCGTCAACAATCTGACGGCCAGCACCTTGGTGACGATGTCCAGGATCAGCACGACGGCAGCGACCGAGAGCAACAAACGCAGTCGGCGCCGCGGTGGCGGCGAATCGGCTTCGTCGCCCACAGTGACGGGCTCGGCCGACCCCGTTGATTCATCAGTCACGCGACCATCATCCCAAAGAGCCGATGGTGAACAATCGCGGCATGAGTCGCGTCGTCGTCATCACCACCGGCGGGACCATCGCCACTAGCACCGGCGCCGACGGCGTTGCCCGCCCGACGCGCACCGGAGACGAGCTGACCGCGCACCTCGCAACGGCGACCGACGTGGACGTCGTCGACCTGTTCGCGGTGGACAGTTCCCAGCTCACACCCGCCGACTGGGACCAGATCGGCGCGGCGGTGTCGACCGCGGCCCGGTCCGGCGCCGACGGCGTGGTGATCACGCACGGCACCGACACCATGGAGGAGACGGCGCTGTGGCTCGACCTGACCTACGCCGACGACAGGCCGGTGGTCCTCACCGGGTCGATGCGTAGCGCCGACGCCCCCGACGCCGACGGTCCAGCCAATCTGCGCGACGCCGTGACCCTTGCGGCGCGGCCCGAGTCCAGGGGTCTCGGTGTGGTCGTGACCCTGGGGGGCACCGTGTGGCAACCCTTGGGTCTGGCCAAGACGGGGCACGGGTTCGTCGGCGCCGAGCTGGGGCCGACGCCCCGGTCCCGTGCCCACTTCGGGAACCTGTCGGCGGGTCACGCGCCCCGGGTCGACGTCGTCGCCACCTACGCGGGCAGCGACGCGGTCGCGTTGGACGCCTGCATCGCCGCGGGAGCCAAGGGGATCGTCCTGGAAACGCTGGGTTCGGGAAACGCCCCCGCCGCGGTCATCGACGGGGTCCGACGGGCGTGTCACGCGGGCATCGAGGTGGTGCTGTCCAGTCGGGTGCCGGGCGCACGCGTCACCGTCGGTTACGGACCGGGGCGGATGCTGGTCGAGGCAGGCAGCGTGGTCGCCGCGACCCTGCGCCCCCCACAGGCGCGGGTGATGCTCATGGCGGCGCTGGCGGCGGGCAGGCCCGCCGGAGAGGTCTTCGCCGCACTCGGGTGAGACCTTCCTACGGCGCGCCGGGATGATCCTCCACCAGCCCGGTCACGTACTCCGGCCAGTCCAGGCTGTCGACGGGATTCGCCGGCGTTACCTGGGGGCTGTCGTGTGGCAGCGTATGAGCCTGGCCAGGCCCGGTGGCCCGCGTCTCGAAGCGCACCGTCATCACGCCGTGGCCTGCGCCCTGCACCCAGCCGTGCCCGTAGCCGTCATGTGTCACGTCGTCACCGATGCGCCACTCCCGAGGCACCGCCGCCGATTCCGCCGCCTCGGCCGGGACGGCGACGGGCTCCGCCTCCAGGCTCGCGGAGGCCTCCAGTGTCTGGTCGAGGTCGGGAAACAGCGACTCCTGCAACACGTCCGACAACCCCGAGAAGCCCACCCCGACCAAGCGAACGGGACCGATCTCGACGGGATCGAGGAGCAACCGGCGGGCCGTGCCGATCAGGGTCGCGGCGTCGGCGGTCGCGTACGGCAGGGTGGCGGACCGGGTAAGGGTGCTCATGTCCGACTTCTTCAGCTTGACGGTGACCGTGCGTGCGCCGCGACCGTCGCGTTCGAGGCGCTGATGGGCATGCTCGCCGATGGGACCGACGGCCTCCTGCAACTGGTTCAGCGTGACGAGGTCCGCCGCGAACGTCGACTCCGCGCTGATCTGCTTGGCCTCCGCACGTTCGGCGACCGGGCGGTCGTCGATGCCGCGCGCCAGCAGATGCAGGGCAGGACCGACGGTGCCGCCGAGCACGTTGGACACCTCCGAGTCGCTCAATGCCGCCAACGCGCCGACCGTGTCGATGCCCAACCGGTGCAGACGCTCCTCGGCGACGGGCCCTATCCCCCACAACCTTCGGACGGGCAGCCCGGTGAGCAGCGTGCGCTCCTCGTCGCGGCGGACGACCCGGATGCCGTCGGGCTTGGCCAGCCCGGACGCGATCTTGGCCAGCTGCTTGCCCGAACCGGCGCCCACGGAGGCGACGAGGCCGGTCTCGCTGCGAATCCGGGCCCGGAGTTCGGCGCAGAACCGCTCGACGTCCTCGGCGTCCGCGCCCACCAGTTCGCTCGGCTCTCCGAACGCTTCGTCGAACGACAGTTGTTCGAGGACCGGCACCATCGCACGGACAGTCTCCAGCACGCGGCCGCTGGCCACGCCGTACACCACGCCGCGGGGCGGCAGCACCACCGCGGCCGCGCCGACCAGCCGGCGCGCCTGATGCATCGGCATCGCCGACCTGGCGCCGAACACCCTGGACTCGTAGCTGGCTCCCGCCACCACGCCGCGGCCACCCAGTCCCCCGACCAGGACCGGTCGTCCGCGCAGGGTGGGTCGCGTCAACTGCTCGACAGAGGCGAAGAACGCGTCCATGTCGAAGTGCAGGACCCAGCGCCCCTCCATGCCGGCGATCGTAGGGCGCTAATGTGACGGCATGGCGGAGCCTGCCCGTGACGTGCCCATTCGCGACGAGTCGATCCGGCTCGGGCAGTTCCTCAAGCTCGCCGATCTGATCGACACCGGGTCGGACGCCAAAGCGGTGATCGCCGCGGGCGACGTAACCGTGAACGGCGAGGTCGAGGAACGACGCGGCAGACAGTTGCACCCCGGCGACATCGTCGCGATCTTCGGCCGACATGCGACCGTCGCCGCAGGGTGAGTTTTCGTCCGCTTGACATGACGATGGCTCCGGCATGCCCACGGCCGCCCCTTGCAAGCAGTTCTGCGGATGGACTCCAACCCCGAGCGATCGATAGCGCATGCAGCATTCTCGCCGGAGACGACTCGAACGGATACGCTTGCGGCGCGGGTTCGGCGGTACCCCCGCTTCGTGCAACGGTTCGATGTCGATTCAAGAGCGCATGGCTTAGTCTGATTTCATGACGAGCCCAACCGTAGCCCGCGGTAAGGCACACCTCTTGCTTTTAAACGCGTTCATTCAGCGCCTTGTGGGACGTCCTCAACGTGCCGCGGAGTTGTGTCATGCGGCTTTGGCATTCACGAATTATTCGGAAACGCAAGCTAAGGCACACGCCATGCTGTCGCGGCTTGAATTCACAGGTCCCGATTATTTCCGGGTTCTGACACGCATTCACGAACACGTGCAACCGTCCACCTACTTGGAAATCGGCGTGGACGAGGGACGGTCCTTCGAAGTGGTCAGCCCTGAGACGTGGACATTGGGTATCGATCCCGACCCACATCTACGAAAGTCTCCGGGACCTCGGCAGCGAGTATTCGCACAGACAAGCGACGACTTCTTCGAGACGTCCGACGTCATGGCGTTATTGAACGGCAAATCGTTGGATCTCGCCTTCATCGATGGAATGCATCAGTTCGAATTCGCGCTGCGCGACTTCGTCAACGTGGAAAGACATTGTTCTGCCGACGCCATCATCTTGATCCACGACGTTTACCCGATCGATGATATCAGCGCCTCGCGCGAACGGATCTCGAATTTTTGGAGCGGAGACATTTGGCGCTTGATTCTATTGTTGAAGAAATATCGGCCGGAGCTGACGATCAACACGATCGGAGCCCGTCCCACAGGACTTGCGATCGTCCAGAACTTGGACCCACATTCTCGCACCCTCAGCGAGCGCCAGCAAGAAATCATTGACGAATTTCTGGCACTCGATATTTCGGTGCTCGACGGACGAAAAAGGGAAATGTTGAACTATTTTCCAAATGACTGGCAGTCCATCGCCCAACTCATTGACAATCGCCAGCACACGTAATGGAAGTCTGATTGGGAACGTCACCGCATGCCGTCGCAGTTAAACAGTGAGCACATGTTTCGCTCCTCGCGGTGCCGGGTTGCTCGCAGCGAGCAAATAGCGTCCAAGGGTCCTCCGCGTAAGCCCGGCGCCATGCGCAATGACTTCGTTACGGGGCGGTGTGGCACTGGCTGGTGGAGCAGAGGCATGGCGCGCAAGCCGCTTCGAACATGGGATGGGTGTGCCCGCAATGGCTACTGATATCGAACCCTCGCCGATACCCGACTTTGCGGTGGCGGTACCTTCGCCGGTGGACGAAACGGCTCCACTATTCTCGATCTGCACGCTGGTGACCCGGCAT
>NZ_JBEVLO010000322.1:0-13712 GCF_040509115.1 Mycobacterium sp.
GGTGGGATTCGGTCCCACCCGAGCGTCGCCGAGAGTTGCTCGACGACTGGCCCGAGCGGATGGGAAACCTCAACGGCATTCCCGTCGCGGAACGCGACTACGCCAATCAGATCGTCATGCGGCAGGACATCGCTCGCCCCGCCGAGGTGGCCAAGTCACGTGGGGTGTCCGTCGACGAGGTACTGGCGCACCCCGGCCTCTACGGGATGAACCCGGAGATGATGGCCCGCTACCACAACGCCACGAAGGTTCGGGATGCGCTGAGCCAAGATTCGAAGAACACGGGTGGCGCCCAGACGTACCTGCAGGTGTACGAGCCCGCGAAGTTCGGCGGTGATGGCCGCGCGGCGATCGCGATCGGCAACCCCGACCAGGCACCGAACACCGCGGTCGTCGTCCCCGGCACGGGGAACAGCGTCGAGTCGGGCTGGCTCGGCGGCAGCGACGCGGTCGAGCTCTACAGGGAGGCCAACGCCGCCGACCGGGCCAATGCCACCGCGGTCGTCGCGTGGATGGGGTACGACGCCCCCGATGCCCTCTACGATCCGCGGGTGGGTGCGACCGCCCTGGCGCAGGAGGGCGGTCAGATGCTGGCCGCAGACGTCAACGCGCTCAACGCCACTCACCAAGGCGACGGTCACATGACCGTACTGGGGCACTCCTACGGATCGACCACCGTGGCCGACGCGTCCGCCGGCTACGGCATGCACACCGACGACGTGGTGCTGGTCGGATGCCCGGGCACCGACATGGCCAGCAGCGCCGCCGACTTCCACCTCAACGAGGGTGGGCACCTCTACGTCGGTGCCGCCTCAACCGACCCGGTGACCAAGTTGGGGTCCATCCCCCAGATCCCGCTTCCAGGAACGGGTTTCAGTGTGTCACTGGGTGACGACCCGGCCATGGACGGCTACGGCTCGACCCGATTCAAGGCCGAGGTGCCGGGGATTACCACGCCATGGGGCGACCACAGCCAGTACTACGCGCCCCAGAGCGAGTCCCTGTTCAGCATGTCCGACATCGTCTCCGGCCACGGGAGCGCGCTCGAGCACGACGGCATGACCGCGCCGCACCGCAGCACCATGCTCGACGAGCTCGGAAGGCTCTTCCCCATCGTGCCAACCTTCAGCGACCCCGAGCTGTTTCGGCCGGGGACCACCGGGCACACCCACCAGTAGTCCTGAGGATCTCGAATCAAGATGCCAAAACCACGTGGCCGCAACAGGAGTGCAGCATTCGTCCCAGTCGCAACCGTCGCGGTGGTGGCGACCCTGGCGGCCCTAGTATCCGGATGTGGAACGGTGAGCTGGATCATGAACGACGGCGTGTCGAACCCGATCACCCCCGAGGAATCCAAGGCCCAGGTCGTCGATGCGGCGAAGGAGATCGTCGGCATCCTCGACCTGCCCGTCGTCGAACCGGTGTTCTGGCGGGCCTCCTGCAACGACCAGGGCGATCCGCCGTTCCGTGGGCAGGCGCGCATCGGCTACCCACTGGCCCCGAGCTTCGAGGCCGCCGACGCCGAGGACGCCGAGTTGATCGAGCGCCTCAGAAGTCAAGGCTGGACCACGGATCCCGATGCCGTCACTCACGGCACCGCACTGAAGAGGAACGGCGTGGTGGCCCTGTTCCGCCCGCAGAACGCCGGAACCCCGACCCGGGGAATCGATCTCTACGGCGAGTGCCGCGACGTGACGACCACCAGGGACACCAAGGGGACCACCGAGGATCTCGACCTGTCGTCGTAACCGTCAGGGCAAGACTGGCGCGGGTTGGGGCAGCGGATTGGCGCCTTCGGGACGCAACCCGTCGAAGATGATGGCGAGGTACCGCTGCCACAGTTCCGGCGGAGGGTCCGACAGGTTGTCCACCACGTGAATCGGTGCGCACATCAGCAGGAAGACGTCAGTGCCGGTGACGTCCGACCGGATCGCACCGGATTCGCGTGCCCGAGCAACGAGTACTTCGATGCACGCGCGTAGTTCGTCTCGCGCCTCGGTCACCCGCGAGTCGCCTTCGCTGGCCGATTGCAGGAAGGTCAGGTCGTGCTGTCGGCGTTGGTCCGCGGCCACGGTCAGGAACTCGAGTAGCGCAGCACCCGGATCTGACGAGTCCGACAGCCGCCGGGCGACGTCGATGAGCGTGGCCACGTGTCCGCCGACGATCGACGCGATGAGGTCTTCCTTCGTCGCGAAGTGACGGAACACGGTGCCCTTCGCGACACCCGCACGCCGGGCGATGTCGGCGACCGAGGCCGAGATGCCGCGTTCGGCGAACTCGTCCTCGGCGGCGGCCAGTAGCAGCTCACGGTTCCTGGCTGCATCCACACGCAGTGGGCGAACAGACGACGTCACCCCCGCAGCCTACCAAGTTGACCGATCGGTCATCTTGTTGTTACCGTCGGCTGGTCAACATGACCGCATGGTCATCTTTCGTGAAGCTGGAGGATCGCATGAAGCTGCAAGCTGCCACCGCCCTTGTCACCGGCGCGAATCGTGGGATCGGCCACCACTTCGCCGTGGAACTGGTGCGGCGCGGGGCCAAGGTGTACGCCGCCGCGCGCCGCCCCGAGCTCGTGCAGATCCCCGGCGCCGAGGTGGTCGGAGTGGACATCACCGACCAGTCCTCGATCGACGCCGTCGCGAAGCTCGCCGGCGACGTCGACGTGTTGATCAACAACGCGGCGGATACCAACGGCGGGAACCTGGTGACCGGCGACATGGCCGCGATCCGATCGACCATGGACACCAACTACTACGGCACGCTCGCCATGATTCGGGCCTTCGCACCGATCCTGGCTCGCAATGGCGGCGGCGCCATCCTCAACGTCCTGTCGGCAGCGGCGTGGAACACCGTCGATGGCAACGCCGCCTACGCCGCGGCGAAATCCGCCGAGTGGGGATTGACCAATGGTGTCCGGGTCGAACTCGCCGGCCAGAACACCCTCGTCGCCGCCCTGGTGCCCGGACTGATCGGCACCCAGACGCTGCTGGACTACGCCGCGCGCGCCGGCGTCGAACTTCCCGAAGACGCCGTGGTCGACCCGGCCGACCTGGTGCGGTTGGCTCTCGACGGCCTCGAAGCCGGAGACATCGAGATCCTCGACCACCTCGGCGCCAAGGCCAAGGCCACGCTGGCCGGTCCCCCGCGGGCCTTCTCCTGGTAGCCGTGGCCTCCTGGTAACCGTGGCCTCCTGGTAACCGCGGCCCCGTACGTCAGGCCAGACGAGGGAACACGCCCGTCGCGTTGTCGCGATTGATCGCCACGCTCTGGTCGCCGGCTCCGGCGTCGAGGAGTTCGGTGAACCGCGTGCCCACGAACGCGGGGGCGTAGGGGAAGTCGCTGCCGTAGAGGATGCGCGCGGGATCGGCGAAGGCAAGGAAACTCGGCAGGGCGTACGCACTGGACGACAGTGCGGTATCGAAGTAGAACCGCTTGAACTTGGCTTCGAGTTCGTCTGCCGAGGGCCCCTGCTGATCGAGCCCGGATTGCAGCAGGCAGAACCGGGTGACCGCATAGGGCAGGAACCCGCCGGCGTGCGAGAGGATGATCTTGAGACGCGGATAGTCGTCGAGCACGCCGTTGAACACCATGTGCACTGCCGTGCGGGTCGAGTCGAAGGGGTAGTCCACCAAGGGTCCCGGCACGCCGGGAAGGGTGGGGATCAGCGGGTGGCCGGGATGGACGAACACCACGGCGGAGCGCTCGTCGAGCGCGCGCCACAGTGGCGCGTATTGCGGGTCACCGAGGTAGACGCCGTCGTAGTTGGTCAGTAGCACCACGCCGTCGGCCTTGAGTTCGTCGAGCGCGAAGCGCGCCTCGGCGACGGCGCCGTCGACGTCGGGCAGCGGCAGCGTCGCGAAGTTGCCGAAACGCGTGGGCCGCTCGGCCACCAGGGCGGCCACGTATTCGTTGACTCTGCGGGCCATCTCGCCGCGCTGCTCGGCCGGCCAACCCACGACGCTCGGTGCAGTCAGGGACAGGATGCTGGTGGCGATCTGATTTCGGTCCATGAAGTCCAGATGGATGTCCGGACTCCACGACGGCAGCATCCAGCCGGCGGGATCGCCGCCGTGGTCGGGCAACGCCTCACCCCAGAAGGGCGGGATGACATGGGTGTGCACGTCGATTCGTTCGGCAGGGGTTGTCACGCGAGTTACTCCTTCGAGTTGGGGAGAACGGCGCCCAGCCGTCCCACTCCGTTGATCAGCTTCATCAGTAGTAGGCGAGCGTCTCGACGCCGCTACCTACCTCCACAACGTCCTGCACTTCTCCGCTGGGCAGGTCGATCGCGGTGAGGGTGCCGTCACCCTGATTGGCGATCACGACGCTCCGACCGTCGGGAGCGAAGGCCATGTCCATGGGTTGGCTGCCAACGGGCACCGTCGCCCGAACGCGGAAGCCGGCGTCAAGGCCGGCGTCAAGGATGGTGGCGAGGTCTTCGTCAACGCTGGTCACGACCAGGTACCGCCCATCGGGGCTGTAGCGGGCTATCTGGGCAGGCCGAGTGTTGCCAGTGAGCGGCACGGTACGCACGATCGCGTCGTCGGCGGTGTCGAGGATCACCAGCTCGGGTCGAGCGGCGCTGACGAGGACGACGGTCGTGCCGTCGGGATGCATTGCGAGGCCTGCCAATCCGCCGGGGGCTGGCACGTCGGGCAATCGTCTGCGATGGCGCAAATCGATCACCGTCGCGAATGCGTCCTCCTCGTTCTCGGTATAGAGCTTGGAGCCGTCGGGAAGCACTTCGATGCGGTGGGCGTTCGTCGATCCGACCGCGATGACCGCGCGGTGTTCGCCGGTGACGGCATCGAGTTCGATCACGACGCCGCTGTCCTCGCAGACGCAGTACAGCTCGCCACGTGGACCCCACCGCAGTCCGTGGGGCGCGAGATAGGGAGCCACGGTCAGGTCGTCCAGCCGCTCTCGCCGTTCCAGGTCCACCACGACGATGTGGTTTCCGGGGTGGGGGTTGTCGCCGTGGCGGCCGTCACCGTAGATGGGCGCGTAGGCGGTGCTCCCATCCGGTGCGATCGCCAATTCGTGCACGTTGGGCTCGAATCCCTCTAGTGCGGAGCGTATTTCGAACGTCTGCGGATTCAGGAACAGGATCTGATTGCCGACCTTGTCCACCGCGATCACACCGCGGGTACCCATCGCAATGCCAGGACTCTTCATCGCTTCCTCAGCGCTCCGCGCGGTACGGCCGCAGGAACTCGTCAAGCAGGGCCAGCACTTCGTCGGGTGCCTCTTCGGCGGGAAAGTGGCCGACCCCGTCGAGCACCACACTTCGCACATCGTCGCCCGCAGGTGCGAGGGCAGCTTCGATCGAATCACCCAGCGAGCGGCCGCCGGCGACCGTCAAGACTGGCATGGGGAGCTTCGTCGACTTGCGACGGGCGTTCTGTTCGAGGGTCCCGTCCAGGTCGCGGTACGGCCCGAAGCTGGCGTGCAGCGCTTCCGGTCCGGTGGAGAGCGCCTCGATGTACACGTCGACGGCGCAGGCATCCAGCGGTTTCGCCGCCTTGTTCTCGAATTGCCAACCGAAGAACAATCGCTCGCGACCTTCGACGAGGCGCTCGTTGAGATCGGCGAGCCGGTTGAAGGTGAAGTGCCACAGGCCGTTGATGGCCGCTTGGGCCGAGAACACTTCGGGCGATGCGGCCAGGCCGGGGATCTGGGCCTCCATCAGGACCAGGCGGTCGACCCGTTCGGGGTAATCGGAGGCCAATGCGTAGCCAGTCCACATCCCCACGTCGTGGCCGATGAGCGCAAAGCGGTCGTGGCCGAGCGCTGCCATCAAGCCAACCGCGTCGGCGGCGAGGGTGGCCGTGTCATAGCCATCGGCCGGCTTGTCGGATCGGCCGATTCCGCGTGGGTCGATGGCCACGACGCGAAAGTCGCTGGCCAGCGCCGGCATCAGCAGCCGCCACGCGTACCAGGTCTGCGGCCAGCCCGGCAGCAACAGTAGGGGCGGCCCATCGCCTCCCACGACGGCATGCAACCGCAACCCGCCGGTGTCGACGAAGCGGCTGGTGAACGTGGCAGCGAAACCCGTTGGCAGGCCGGGGCTGTCGGTTACGGTCCCGGCTCCGACTGCGCGGTCGCCGACGTTGGGCGATGGACTGGGACCGGTAGCGGTGTCGTCCATGGGTTCGTACGCTAGCACATCTTTGACCAATCGGTACAGGACGCCTAGACTGAACCGGGAACGCGAAGGTGCGGCATCTCGGTGGGGAATCGCGCAACGGTTGACCGCGGGCAATGCCGTCTGGGCCGCGAGGCGTCGCAGGAGGGGTTGCCGAAACATGGCCGGTCGTAAGCAGTTCGACGTCGATGCAGCTGTCGAGCAGGCGATGCGGGTGTTCTGGCAAAACGGATACGCCGGAGCGTCCCTTGAGCAGTTGAGCGCAGCGACAGGTCTGGGCCGCGGATCACTCTACGGAACCTTCGGCAGCAAGGACGGGCTCTTCCTCAAGGCCCTGCAACGGTATTCGGAGAACTACGGTGCGCGGTTCGACGCCGCACTCGCGCACGCCGACGATGATCCGGTGGGCGCCGTCGAGGCATTCTTCGGCGTGGTGCTGGCCCGCATCGAAGACCCCACCGTTCCCGATGGTTGTTTGATCGCGCAGTCGACCATCTCGTCCCCGACGTTGGAACCGGCCACGGCGACCCGCGTCAGGGAGATGCTGCACAGGCAACAGGCGCGCGTCAGGTCAGCTCTCGCTCAGGCGCATTCCGACCCGGCACTGATCGACGAACTCGCCACGTACGTCGTTGCCGTCACCCAATCCCTTGCCGTCCTCAGCCGCAGTGGTATGTCCATCGAGCAGCTGCGCTCCACAGTCCGGCTCGCCTGCGACACGATCGCCCAAAAGCTCGCCGAACCAGCCCGGTGAGGCGACGGGAGGTCACGGGCCCCTTCCGTTTCCGGTGAGTCCGCGTCTGAATGGCCAGTCGGGCTAGCTGAGGGCAGCGATGTCGGCGAGTGAAAGTGCTTCGCCCTTGGTACTGGCATTCTCGTAGTGCGCCGGTCCTAGCCGCGCGCGTGTTTCAGTCAGCATTCGTTGGGTGAGCTCTCGCCGGGGCCAGACCATGGCGGCGCGCCGTGTTTGCATTCGTGCCGCGGCGTAGAACTGGGCTGCCTGCTCGTGCCGCCCCAACAACGTTTCGTAGTTGGCACGGATCTCGATGAACATGCCGGCCGTGGCGCCGCCGACGCGCAGGTGTGCCCGCATGACCCTGCCCACCCAGGGAACGCCGCGAGTGGGCTGTTCATTCTGGAGGGCCGCGGCCAAGGGTGCCGCGGCGGCGATCCAGCAGGCGGTTTCGTTGTTCACGGCTTTGGCCCGCTGATAGACGATTTCGGCTCGGCTGGCGGCTTCGTCGAGGTGGCCGGTGGCGATCATCGCCATGCAGGCGCAGGACTCGGCGAGGATGTCCAATTGCGGATCGTCGGCGCGTTGGGCGAGGGTCGTCAAAGCGTCATTGACGTCGATCACCAAGTCATGGACTTCGTGCACCCATACCGCCGCGGCCAAGGTCACCAGCGCTTCACCGACTTCGACTACGCGGTCCGCGGGAACGCGGGCGGTGTCTTGCAGCGCTGAGGCGATGCGGGGGCGGGACGCGTCGACGCGCCCTTGCACTGCAAGTGCGGCGGCCAGTGCGACGGCCGTAGTGATGCGTTCGGTGACGGCGACATCGTCGGCAAGATCGTGGGCGAGTTGCAGCCATCGTCCGGCCTCGACGACCTTGGCGCGAAAGTACCAATAGAACGTCAGCGGCGGTGCGAGGCGACAACCTCGAGGATCGGGCCGTTCGATCAAGACGTCGGCCAGCGTTGCCCGCACCGTGGCGTAGTCCTCGTCAAGGGTCTGAAACCATTCGATTTCTGCGGGGCTGCCAAGTCGAGGACGGTCCGCGACCAGGTTGCAGATCCAGGCATTTCGGTGCGCGATCGTGGGTGCGAGTTCGCCTGCGTCGCAGAGGGCTTGGCGGGCGTGGGCACGCACGGTGGCGAGCTGGTTGAACATCGTGTGCCGAGCCGCCCCAGGGTGGGATGCGTTTGACGTCAGCATCGAGCGGTGCACTAGCCGGGCGAGCAGATCACCCACCTCGTCGAACGACAGGTCGGGTGCCACGGCGGCCGCCGCGTCGTGGGTGAAGGGGCCCGGCAGCACGGCGAGGCGTCGGTGCATCACTCGTTCTTCGGTGCTGAGCAGGTCATGGCTCCACTGGATGGTCGAGCGCATCGTGGCCCTGTGGTCGGGTATACGGCCGGTTCGGCCAGGGCGGCGCATCTGGCCAGGGTCTGCCGTCACTTGCGCCAGGATGTCCTCGAGCCGGTAGCTGCGCGCCCTGGCTGCGGCCAGTTCAATCGCCAAGGGCAATCCGTCCACGGCGGCGCAGATCGCGGCGGCCAGGTCGATGGTCTCGGCGTCGACCAGCAGTGACGGCGTTACGCCACGCAAACGTCTCAAGAACAGCTGCACGGCAGGTGCTTCGGCGTCGTCGTCATGTTCTTCTCGCTGCGGCACGCCCGTGGTGAGCGCGAGAGGTTGCAGGGTCCACGTCGTCTCACCGGCGACATCGATGGGCTCGCGGCTGGTGGCCAGTATCCGGCAGCGGCAGGTGATGACGTCGCTCATCTGCCCGAGCGTGGCCTCCACGACCCGAGCGACGGCGTCGAGCACGTGTTCGCAGTTGTCGAAGACGACCAGCAATTGGCGGTCTCGTAGGTAATGGATGAGGTCTTCGAATGGTGTGGCCGACGGTGAGGCGGAGAAGCCGATCGTGGAGACGATGGCGTCCACGACGAGGTCGGCGTCGGTGACCGCAGACAGGTCGACGAACCAGACCCCGTCAGGAAAGTCGTTGGCCGTCCGCCAGGCCACCTCGATTGCCAGTCGGGTCTTGCCGCAACCGGCGGCGCCCACGATGGTCACGAGTCCATCGCGGCTGAGCAACGCAGTGACGTCGTCGAGTTCACTGTCGCGTCCGATCAGTGCGTCCAGTACGGCCGGCAGTCGCACTTCCACCGGCCTCGACGAACCGACGTCGGCAGGGGCGGCCCGCAGACTGTCGTCGTGATCGAGGATCTTGCGCTGGAGGATAAGCAGTTCGGGTCCGGGCTCGGTACCAATCTCCTCGACGAGAGTGGCCCGGATGTCTTGGAAGACGTTGAGTGCCTGCTTGATTCGCCCGCTTCGGTATAGAGCCAGCATCTGCTGTGCTCGCAGGTGTTCACGAAACGGCGCCGCGGCAACGAGGGGCTCGAGATCCGCCAGGGCCCTATCGGGTTCACCCGCGGCCAAGAGGGCATCGATTCGTCGTTCGCTGACGTGGTTGCGTAATTCGGTCAGTCGCGCCACCGCCGGTTGAGCCCAGTCGTGTTCGCCGAGTGCTCCATAGGGGTCGCCGCGCCACAACGCCAGGGCGTCGTCTGCGCGCTTCACGGCCTGCAGGTACCGCCCCGCGGTGAGCTGATCGTGCACGTCACTGGCCATCTGCTCGAACAGCAACGAGTCGACGCCGTGCCCGTGGGCGTTGAGTCGGTACCCGCCGGCCTCGTTGACCAGCACCGACGGCGGCTGGCGGATTCCGCGGCCAGGTTCCAAGACCTGGCGGAGCCGCCACACGTGCGACTCCAGCGTCGACGTCGTGCCCGTCGTCACCCGATCGCCCCAGACGACGTCCATCAAGGCCTCGATGGACACGCGCCGGTTCGCGTTGATCACCAGCAGGGCCAGCAGCGCCGCGGACTTGGAACCGCCGACCGGACGTTCCACGCCGTCGACTTCGACGATCAACGCGCCGAGGTCACGCACCCGCATACTTCACCGTAATCGTCTGTGCGTGCTGATGGGAGCGGGGTGGGAGCGAAGTTGGAGTCGCTGCTGTCAGGGTTCACCCACGGTCACCCACCCGAGGGCGATCACAACCCGTAGGAGTCACCATGCCGGTCTACCAATGCGTCACTGCCGGGGTCGATCTCACCGATCAGCAGCGCGATCAGATCGCTCGAGGCATCACCACCATCCATCACGAGGAGACCCAGGCCCCCGAACCGTTCATCCGTGTCGCGTTCACTCCCCTTCCGCTGGGGCTGATGTACACCGCTGGCAAGGTCGAGCCCTCGGTCATCGTCAACGCCGGCATCCGGTACGGCCGCAGCGAAGTCACCCGACGCAAGATCATGGGACGTCTGCACCAGCTGATCATCGAGGTCACCGCAGAGCCCGTCGACCACGTCGTCATCGTCGTCAGTGACACTCCCAACGAGTGGTGCATGGAGGCCGGCATCGTGCTTCCCGAACCCACCCCCGAAGCCGAGGCTGCCTGGTTCAAGGAATTACAGGACGCCCTGCCTGAGCGACTGGGTGCCCGCAGCCCGTCGGCCCCGAGCGGTGACTACGACAGCCGACGCCCAGATCAGGGAGCCGAACTCGATGCCATCGGTGCCCGTGACGTTGGTTGACGGGTGGGTCGCCTTAGGCGATCGGTGTGATTGAGCCGGGCCGGCGCTGCTGGGACTAGGCTGAACGTAATCCTGTCCAAACACGTTTGTTTGCAGGAAGGTTCGACGCTGATGCGTGGTTCGACCGAAGGGAACGGGCAAAGATGAAGGATTCGCTCTCGTCGGGGTTGCAAATCGAAGTTCTGCCCGCAGAAGCGGCGAGCGATGTGAATACGATGCAGCAGATCGTTGACTTGGTAAATCAGGTGTATGCCGTTGCAGAGGATGGCTTTTGGCAGCAGGGCGCCACTCGCACCACTCTCGAGGAAGTCATCGGGTTCACGCAGGCCGGACAGATCGTCGTCGCCCGACTCGGCGGCACCGTCGTGGGTTCGATTCGCGTTCAACACCTCGACTCCGACACCGGTGAGACGGGAATGTTGGTAGCCGATCAAAACCACCGTGGCATGGGAATAGGGCGCGAACTACGCCGTTTCGTCACCGACCTGCTCCGGCGCGATGGCATCACTACCTTGCAGATCGAGCTCCTCGTCCCGCGAAACTGGACACGAGAATCAAAGGTGTTCATGGCGGACTGGAACGCGCGCTCGGGTTACAAGGTGGTCCGCCAAGGCAGGTTCGAAGACCAATATCCGCACCTCGCACCACAGCTCGCGACGCCATGCGACTTCATCATCTACAACAAAGCCATCTGACGGACTAGGGGGATTTGACCCGTCGCCGTGACACCAAAGAGTTGCGGTCTGGACTTCCTTTCTGACTACACTGCACGGTGTAGTTTAATAGAGTTAGCATCCGGCGCACAGTTGGGGAAGTCATGAAGATGAGCAAGGAAGCCCGCGAGCAGTTTCTGGCCAGCGTTCACGTCGGCGTGATCGCCGTTGAGCGCCCAGCTCGGGCCCCGTTGGCGGTGGCGATCTGGTACGCCTATGAGCCCGGCGGTGAGGTATCCATCTTTTCAACCGAGGACGACCTCAAGGTCAAGCTGATCCGAGCGGCTGGGCGATTCTCCATCACGGCCCAGCAAGAGCAGTTGCCGTACAAATACGTCACCGTCGAGGGCGACGTCACGACGATCGAGCCAGCTGATGAAGCCGAGGCCCGCGCCGTCGCGATCCGGTACCTGGGTCAGGATGCTGGCAACCGGTTCGCCGACGCCAACCAGCACGCGAACACGCAATCGTCGGTCTGCATCCGCATGCAACCCAAGAACTGGCTTAGCAGCGACTTCTCCGACGTCGTCGGCCAACTCGACGTCGCCGGCGGCTAGATTTCACACCGGGTCTCAGTTCCTGATTGCGCGAGCCGGTCACCCGGCAGCTACTGGTAGGCCCGCACGAAGACATCCACGCCGTCGACCAAGATCTCGTCGACTTCGCCCGACGCGACAGGGTAGGCCCGTTCCAGCGTCTCGAAGGCGAGTTGGAGCGTCAGGGCAACGAAATGCTGTGCGGCACGGCGCGGTTTGTCGGTGTTGATGACGCCGACCTGTGCCCACTCCTCGATTCGACGGACGAATAGATCCATACCGACGCCGATGGCCGATTCGCGGTCCTGCTGCCATGAGCCGCGACGAACGGACAGGCGACGGTAATGGACATAGTCGGAGGACGGGAAGGCCTCCAGAACGATGCAGCGCGCGAAATCCAGCAGGCGTTCGCGCAGGTCTCCGGTAGCGCTGGCGTCGCGGTCGAGAGCGATTTGAACGGTGGCCGTCAATCTGTCGCCCACCGCCTCGAGGACCGCGGCGAAGACCGTCTCCTTATCGCCGAAGTGGTCGTACACGGTCCTCTTCGAGACTCCGGCTCGCGCGGCGATCGCATCAACGCTGGCTAGCTCGTAACCCTGCGTCACGAACAACTCGCGGGCGGCTTCCAGCATGGCGCTGCGCTTCTCGATCGAGCGACCGCGCCTCCCCTCGCCACCGGACGTTGATGTCATATCACCAATTCCTAGCTGGTCGGCGGGACATTCCCAAACTACACTGCACGGTGTAGTTTTGTATGGAATTCACTTAGGTGCTACATCGCCACCTCGGAAGGGACACTCGTGAATCTTGGTTTGACTGGCCGTCGCGCGCTGATCACCGGCGGCTCCAAAGGCATAGGCTTCGCCACCGCCAAGTTGTTCGCCGCCGAGGGTGCCGACCTGTGCCTGGTGGCGCGGGACGCCGATGGCCTCGCCGACGCGGCGGACAGCCTTCGCGCACTGTCGAGGACGAGTGTCTCGACGTTGACCGCCGACCTGTCGCAGGCATCGGAACGGGAACGCACCTGCGAAGCCTTTCCCGACGTCGACATCCTGGTGAACAACGCGGGGTCCATCCCCATCGGCTCCATCGACCAGATCGACGACCAGGCGTGGCAGCAGGGGTGGGATCTAAAGGTTCATGGCTATATCGACCTCACCCGCCGCTACCTAGGGACCATGCGCGCGCGGCAACAGGGCGTCATCGTCAACGTAATCGGTGCCAGCGGAGAGCGACTCCTGGACTCCTACGTGGCGGGCAGCACTGGGAATACCGCACTGATGGCCTTCACCCGGATCGCGGGCTCGAAGAGCCCGTCATTCGGGGTTCGCGTCGTCGGGGTCAACCCGGGACTGGTCGCATCCGAACGCGTAGACCACCTCGCCGCAGGCAACGACGAGGCCGGCGACCAAGCCCCCACTCCTGGGTTCCGGATTCCGTTCGGACGCCTCGCCACACCGGAGGAGATCGCAGCCAGTGTCGTCTTCCTGTCCTCGGATCTCTCGTCATACACCAGCGGCACGATCTTGACCATCGACGGCGGCTTCACCAACCAGAGCGACTCCGCCTTGGGGGCATCACCGAGCTGAGGGCGCTCTCCTCTGATGACGCGATGGAAGCTTGAAGGTCATTTCCGTCAAGGTTATCCTGACAGCGCGAATGTCAGGACAACCCTGACACATGGGGAAGGGCTGGGGACCATGAGCAAAGCAGTGTCGGCAGTGATGTACTGCTCGTTCTGCGGGCGTGAATCGCGCCAGGTCAAGACGCTGATCAGCGGTCACGGCGTGTACATCTGCGGCGACTGCGTCACCAAATGTGTTGCGATTGTCGAGGATCGACCTGATCGAGACACGCTCCCGCTGCGGGATCGTGAGGACTACTCGGATGACGAATTGCTCGACGAGATCCCGCGCGTCGCAGCTACGACGGCCAACGTCGAGGCAGACCTACGTGCCCGCGTGGACGAGCTTCGGCGGC
>NZ_JBEVLO010000323.1:0-7137 GCF_040509115.1 Mycobacterium sp.
CGGACCCAGACTCCGACGTTGGCGTTGCCGCCCTTGTCGCCGCTGCGCGCGCCTGCGATGGTGCCCAGCGGAACGCGCCGAGTCTCGCCGCCGTCGAGTGGAAACGGGAACGCGGGTTGGACAACGGGTTTCAGTACGGCGGTGGCCGTGGCGGGAGCGATGTCCGTGCGGGTGCCGTCGGCATGGACCGCGACGTGCGGCACCTTGGCGGCATCGACGTAGCCTGCGGTGAATACCCCGTACACCTGACCTTCACCGGGCGGAGCGGTGGTGGTGAATCCTGGATAGCTGGCCAGCGCCAGTTCGACTGCGGCCGAGGAGAAGTGGCGACCGACGTTCTTCGGGTCCTGGTCGCGGACCACGCAGCGCAGCAGTGCGCTGGCGGCTTCCTCGGTGTCGGCATCGGGATGGTCGGTGCGCGCCAGCGTCCACTCCAGCTCGGCGGGCTTGACCGTCAGGCCGGCTTCCAGCTGGCGGCGCACCAGATCGGCCTTGGCGTCGATGTCGAGTCCGGTGAGCACGAACGTCATCGCGTTTCGGAACCCGCCGATCGCGTTGAGCGACACCTTGAGCGTCGGCGGCGGTGCTTCCCCGACGACGCCGCTGATGCGCACCCGGTCTGGTCCGTCCTCGCTGAGCGCGAGACTGTCGAGCCGCAGCGTGACGTCGGGGTTGGCGTAGCGAGCGCCGCCGACCTCGTAGAGCAGCTGCGCGGTGACGGTGTCGACGCTGACCAGGCCGCCGGTGCCAGCGTGTTTGGTGATGACCGAGGACCCGTCGGCCTCGATCTCGGCGATCGGGAAGCCGGGGTGCAGGAGGTCGGCCACCCCCGAGAGTTCGGTGAAGAAGGCGAAGTTGCCACCGGTGGCCTGCGTGCCGCACTCAATGACGTGCCCCGCGGCGACCGCGCCCGCCAGTGCGTCGTAGTCGGTGCGCTGCCAACCGAAGTGCGCGGCGGCAGGTCCGACGATCACCGACGCATCGGTGACCCGGCCCGTGACGACGACGTGCGCACCCGCGTTCAGACAGTCGACGATGCCCCAGGCGCCCAGGTAGGCGTTGGCGGCGAGAGGGGCGCCGAACCCGAGCTCATCCGCCCGGCCGACCAGGTCGTCGCCTTCGACGTGGGCGACGTCGACGTGGATGCCGAGCCGGTCGGCGAGTCCGCGCACGGCGGTGGCCAGACCCGCAGGGTTCAGCCCTCCCGCGTTGGCGACGATCTTCACGCCGCGCTCGATCGCGAGGCCGAGCGACTCTTCGAGCTGGGTGAGGAACGTCTTGGCATAGCCGCGCTCCGGGGACTTGGCCCGGTCGCGGGCGAGGATCAGCATGGTGAGTTCGGCCAGGTAGTCGCCGGTGACGTAGTCGAGCTCGCCGCCCGTCAGCATCTCCCGCATGGCGGCGTGCCGGTCACCATAGAAACCCGAACAGTTGCCGATCCGAACTGGCGCCAATTTCCAAGCTCCCATCACCGTCACGGCCCAACCAACCGGTAGGTTACCTGCTACCGAAGGTCCCACGTCAAGGGTGCGGCGGTGGGGGACCCCGCCGCTTTTGGAGGCTACGCAGCTCACCGGCTATCCTGAGTGGCAATTGCCGTCGCCTAGTTGTACGTCGAGTGTGCGCGGCAACATCGAATGCAAGAACCTCAAGAGGAGAAGCTCCACCATGGCTGTGCCCAAGCGGAGAATGTCGCGCTCGAACACCCGTAGCCGGCGCGCGCAGTGGAAGGCCGAGGCCACTGGTCTGGTCAACGTCAACGTCGCAGGTCAGCAGCACAAGGTGCCGCGTCGCCTTCTCAAGGCGGCCCGCCTCGGACTGATCGACCTCGACCGCCGCTAGCCCCAGTCGGCAGTCCATCGCGCCGGACGGCGACCACCGAGGAATTGAGCCAATTACCGGCGCGCCTCTCAGGTCACTCTCAGACACGGGGTTGAAACTGTCGCTGTGCGCATACTTGTCGTTGACGACGATCGCGCTGTGCGCGAATCTCTGCGCCGATCCCTCGCCTTCAACGGATACACGGTGGATCTGGCGCAAGACGGCCTGGAGGCCCTCCAACTGATCGCCAGCGACCGGCCCGACGCGCTGGTGTTGGACGTGATGATGCCCCGGCTCGATGGCCTCGAGGTCTGCCGCCAGCTCCGCAGCACCGGCGACGACCTACCGATCCTGGTTCTCACCGCACGTGACTCGGTCTCCGAGCGCGTCGCAGGTCTGGACGCGGGCGCCGACGACTATCTCCCCAAGCCGTTCGCCCTCGAAGAACTGCTGGCCCGCATGCGCGCCCTGTTGCGCAGGCGCGTGCTCCCCGACGACCGCGAGTCGGCGGCCATGACGTTCGCCGACCTGAGCCTCGACCCCGTGACCCGTGAAGTCACGCGCGGCGAGCGCCAAATCAGCCTGACCCGCACCGAGTTCTCGCTGCTCGAGATGTTGATCGCCAACCCCCGCCGGGTGCTCACCCGCGGCCGCATCCTCGAAGAGGTGTGGGGATTCGACTTCCCCACGTCGGGCAACGCCTTGGAGGTCTACGTCGGCTACCTGCGCCGCAAGACGGAAGCGGAAGGGGAACCACGACTCATCCACACCGTCCGCGGCGTGGGTTACGTATTGCGTGAGACCCCACCCTGATGGCGGATCCCCGGTCACCGTTCTGGTGGCGGTCGCGCGAACGACGGTCGGCCGATGTTCGCGAAGCGGCACTGCACGACGCCAGTTCGGTGTCGCTGCGCTGGCGGGTGATGCTGCTGGCGATGTCGATGGTCGCGATGGTCGTCGTCCTGATGGCCCTGGCCGTCTACGCCGTCGTCTCTCGCGCCCTCTACGACGACATCGACAATCAGCTGCAGATTCGGACGCGTTTGTTGATCGAGAGCGGCCTGCTGGCCGTCGACCCCGGCAAGGCGATTGAGGGCACGGCGTACTCCGAAGTCAACGCCATGTTCGTCATGCCGGGCCGGGCGATCTACACCGCGAACCAGGAAGGGCAGACACTGCCCCTCGGCGAGCCAGAGAAGGACGTCATCCAGGGCAAGTTGCGAATGTCGTTGCGCACCGCGAACTATCAACGCGTGCTGGCAGTGCACCTGCCCAATGGCAACTCGTTGCTGATCTCCAAGAGCGTCAACCCCACCGGGAAGGTGCTCAAGCGGCTCGGCACCATCCTGCTCATCGTCGGTGGTCTCGGGATGGCGGTGGCGGCCATTGCCGGTGGCACCGTCGCACGAACCGGGCTCAGACCCGTGGCGCGGTTGACCGAGGCCGCCGAACGCGTGGCCAGAACCGACGATCTGCGTCCGATACCGGTCCATGGCAGTGACGAGCTCGCCCGTCTCACCCAGGCGTTCAACATGATGCTGCGTGCGCTGGCCGAGTCGCGGGAGAGACAGTCGCGGCTGGTCACCGATGCGGGGCACGAGCTACGCACACCGCTGACGTCCTTGCGTACCAACGTGGAACTGCTGATGGCCTCGATGGCACCGGGGGCACCGACGATTCCCGAAGAGGAGATGGCGGGGCTACGCACCGACGTCATCGCCCAGATCGAGGAACTATCCACGTTGGTCGGCGACCTGGTCGACCTCACCCGTGACGACGCCGGCGTCACCATCCACGAGCCCGTCTTGCTGTCCGATGTGGTGGAACGAAGCCTGGAGCGAGTTCGCAGGCGGCGCAACGACATTGATTTCGACGTCGATCTGTCCGAATGGCAGGTGTACGGCGACGAGGCGGGGCTCTCGCGGGCGGTGCTCAACCTACTCGACAACGCGGCCAAGTGGAGTCCACCCGATGGCCGGGTCGCGGTGAGGCTGGCCCAGATCGAGCCGCAGTACGCCGAACTGGTGGTGTCCGATCTGGGGCCGGGGATACCGCCTGCCGAACGGGATCTGGTCTTCGAGCGCTTCTACCGGTCGACGTCGGCCCGCGCGATGACCGGGTCCGGCCTCGGGTTGGCGATCGTCAAGCAGGTCGTCGTGAAACACGGTGGGACACTTCGCATCGATGACACGGTCCCCGGTGGCGACCCGCCAGGCGCTTCGATCCACGTGGTGATCCCTGGCCGGCCGGTCCCGGCTCGCGAGCATCAAATGGCGGCGACACGCGAGAGCGGTGCGGTGGACGGGGCGGGCAACAGCACCGAGAATGAGTAGTTCGGGGGTTGGTGCTGCGAGAAGTCTGGGCAAGTCTCGAATGATCTCTAAGTGGATTCTCAGCCCCACGGGGCACTGTCGGGACGAGCCTTTCGTTGATAACTAGGAAGACGCAGGACGCCACCCGAAACTACTCGAAGGAAGAGCACCCAGTCGCAATGACCAACCATCCGAGGTATACGCCGCCGCCGCCACCGCCCGGCCACCGGCCAGGGGCGAACGAGCCAGCAGCGCCCGGTTTCACCGGTCAGCACCGATCTGGAGCACACGAGCAGCCCGCCGGCTATACCGGTCCACAGCGTACGGGTGGCTACCAGCAGTCCTACGACTGGCGATACGCCACGCAGCAGCAACCCTTTCCGCAGGATCCCTATCGCGCCGCCGATCGCACGCGAATGATACCTCCCAGTGCCCCTGTGAATCCCCGAAAGCGTTCGCGCGCAGGGCTTTTGACGGTGGGCGCGCTCACCATCGCGGTGCTGTCCGCTGGGGTGGGTGGCGGTGTCGCGACGCTGGTGCAGCCGAACCGTCCCACGGTCACCTCGTCGGCCACGGGCGCGACGCCCAGCGAGCCGGCCGCCAGCGTGCCCGCAGGCTCGGTCGAGCAGGTGGCCGCCAAGGTGGTTCCGAGCGTCGTGAAGCTCGAAACCAACATGGGCAGGCAGTCGGAGGAGGGCTCCGGCATCATCCTGTCGACCGATGGTCTGATCCTGACCAACAACCACGTAGTGGCAGCCGCCAAGGACGGTGCCTCCCCAGGAGGCGTGCAGACCAAGGTGACCTTCGCCAACGGCGCCACCACGACGTTCAAGGTGGTGGGCACCGACCCCAGTAGCGACATCGCCGTGGTGCAGGCGGAGGGGGCATCCGGACTCACGCCGATCACGCTCGGGTCGTCGTCGAGCCTGCAGGTGGGCCAGGACGTCGTCGCCATCGGTTCGCCACTCGGCCTGGAGGGCACGGTGACCACCGGCATCGTGAGTGCGCTGAACCGACCCGTCGCCGCAGGCGGCGATGCACAGAACCAGAACAGCGTCCTGGACGCGATTCAGACCGACGCCGCGATCAACCCCGGCAACTCGGGTGGCGCGCTGGTCAACATGAACGGCGAACTCGTCGGGGTGAACTCGGCGATCGCGACTCTGGGCGGTGACCCCGGCCAATCGCAGAGCGGCTCGATCGGCCTGGGCTTCGCCATCCCCGTCGACCAGGCCAAGCGCATCGCCGACGAGCTGATCCAGAACGGCACGGCATCGCACGCCTCCCTGGGCGTCCAGGTCGGCAACGACGCGGGTGTGGACGGCGCGAAGATCGTCGACGTCACCAGCGGGGGAGCGGCCGCGACCGCTGGATTGCCCAGCGGTTCCATCGTCACGAAGGTCGACGACAGAGTGATAGGTAGTGCCGACGCGCTCGTCGCCGCGGTGCGGTCCAGGGCGCCGGGGGACAAGGTGACGCTGACCTATCTCGATTCGTCCGGACAGTCGCAGACCGTCGACGTCACTCTCGGCAAGGCCGCGCAATGACCACGGTGCCGGACTCGCCCGTACTCAAGATGGCCGCGCTCCCGTCGGCGGCGGGATATACGGTGGCGTTCATGGAAACGCCAGGGGAGTTGGTGGGCCGGGCATTGGTCGTCGTCGTAGACGACCGGACGGCGCACGGAGACGAAGAGGATCACAGCGGTCCGCTGGTCACCGAGCTTCTTGGTGAGGCGGGGTTCGTCGTCGACGGTGCGGTGGTGGTCTCGGCCGACGAGGTGGAGATTCGCAACGCGCTGAACACTGCCGTCATCGGCGGCGTCGACCTGGTGGTCTCGGTGGGTGGTACCGGGGTGACGCCCCGTGACGTCACCCCGGAGGCGACCCGGACGATCCTGGACCGCGAGCTGCTCGGGATCGCCGAGGCGCTGCGCGCGTCCGGCCTGTCGGCGGGCATCGTGGATGCGGGGGTGTCTCGGGGCTTGGCAGGTGTCTCGGGCAGCACGTTGGTGGTCAACATCGCCGGTTCTCGCGCGGCAGTTCGCGACGGCATGGCGACGCTTGGACCCCTCGCGGTGCAGATCATCGATCAGCTATCCAACTTGGAGATCTAACTCTTGGCCGTCTCCAACGGCTCACGGCGGTGTCAGCCCACGCTCAGCGTGGGGCCTGGCGCCGCCGTTGGTTTTTGGGTGGTACGCCCGAGTTCCGTTAAAGTCGGCGCGTCAGCAACAAATTCCCGAGTGTGATCTTCGTCACATTAAAGGACCGGTGTGAGCGACTCCCAGCGCCCCTCGCGTCACGCAGTTAACAAGATTTTCGGCGATCCGCTGCCCGAGACAACCAGTGATGAGCGCGACGAAAAGTCGTCCGACGGCGACGCAGAATACGACGCCTGGTTGCGGGAGAATGTGCCGCCGCACCACGGCTGAGCTGTCATTTCGCGTTGAGCGCGGGAAATGTTCAGTGTCGGAAGGGATTTGTCGACGGCCGTCGATGTGCGGATCCACGGTGTCCGTTGCTGGCGCACGTGCCCGCCGGGCAGGCCGGGCGGCACCCCTCTGACCGTTCTGGCAAACACTGCCGCTCGTCCCCGCCTGCGAAGCGCGTCGATGTTCACGCGTTGCCGGGGGGATGCCTCCCCGTTATGTTTCTGCTGTCAACGATGAGCATTGCGTAAGAACAACATGTGAGCTTTCTAATTCCACTCACATCGAGGGCTTGCGAGGTGTCAGGTTTAGCGGTAGAGCCGGGCACTCAACAGGAAGAGGGCGGACTGCACAGTCCGTCGTCAAGAACGCTAGGGAGATTATGAAGGCAATCAGTCGGGTGCTGGTCGCGCTGGTCGCGGCCATTGCTGCTCTCTTCACGAGCACGGGCACCTCACACGCAGGTTTGGACAACGAGCTGAGCCTGGTCGATGGCCAGGACCGGACTCTGACGGTCCAGCAGTGGGACACGTTCCTCAACGGTGTGTTCCCGCTCGACCGCAACCGGCTGAC
>NZ_JBEVLO010000324.1:0-5617 GCF_040509115.1 Mycobacterium sp.
CGAGACCGTCGAGCAGCGGGCGGTGGGCGGCGTCGGTGATCAGGATCTGACAGTCCACCAGAGCGATGTCGCGGGCCAGGCCCGCGCCGCGTCGGGTGTTGTTGATGCAGCACAGGACATAGCCACCCAGTGCGGCGGCCGCCATCGCCGTCAGCATGTCCGGGGTATTGGCGAGCAGCACGCCGACGTGCAGTGGCCGATTGGGATCGGCGATGTCGATGAGCGCCGCCGCTTGGGCTCGGGCTTCGGCGACGTGCTCGCGCCACGTCCAGCTGCGGTCGCCGTACTTCACCGCGACGTTGTCCTGGTCGGACCGCTCACGAAACAACTGCTGGAGTGTGTCCGCCATGGCTCACCTCGATTCATCGCGCGGAGTGAACAGATTTGCGAATCTGTCTACCATCCCTTGCTTGGCCGGTAGTATCCGCCTGCCAGTTGACAGAATGCTCCGATCGCATCTGCTGACGCGACGGAATGACGAGGAGACCAGGTGACGAGCGGCACGGACGCCAAGAGCGTTCGCGATCGGCTGATCGACGCAGCCGAGATATGCCTGCGCGCCAAGGGTATTCGGTCGACGACGGTATCCGAGGTGGCCGAGGTGGCCCAGGTGTCGCGCGGTTGGCTGTATCGGCATTTCCCCGACAAGGCGTCCCTACTGGGTGCGGCCATCGTCAGGCTCAACGAGGCGTGGTGGTCCGAAGTGCACGCGATGCTGGAGGACGTCGAAGGACTCGACAGGCAGATCGCGGCGGGCGTGGTGAACGCGCGCACCGCGTACGACGACCCGGGCACCCTGCTGATGCGTATGCGGATGGCCGAACCCGAGGAATTCGCCGCGTGTGCAGGCGCCGGGGTGCAGGGCTTGGTGCCCGACCTCGCCGAGTTCTGGCAGCGCTACCTGGTTGCCGCGCGCGACGCGGGCGAGATCCATCCCGCCACCGACATCGCCGAGGCATCCGAGTGGGTGGCCAGGGTGATCATCTCGCTCGTCACCGTGCCCGGCGACGTCCTGGACCCCAACGACCGCGACGAAGTGCGCGCGCATGTGCGGCGCTACGTGATGCCGGGCCTGCGAGCAGACCCGGCCAAACCGACTGACTAGTTGGCGTCGTCCGGCGAGCCCGGCGCGGTCTTGGAGACCTGCATCAGGAACTCGTAGTTGTTCTTCGTCTTGCGCAGCTGGCTCATCAGCAGGTCGATGGCCTGGTGCGAGTCCAGCCCCGACAGCACGCGGCGCAGCTTGTGCACCACCGCGAACTCATCGGTGGACAGGAGCAGCTCGTCCTTGCGGGTACCGGACGGATTGACGTCAACCGCGGGGAACACCCGACGCTCGGCGATCTTTCGGTCGAGCTTGAGCTCGGCGTTGCCGGTGCCCTTGAACTCCTCGAAGATGACCGTGTCACCGGTGGAACCGGTCTCGACCATGGCCGTGGCGATGATGGTCAGCGAGCCACCGTCCTCGATGTTGCGAGCCGCACCGAGGAAGCGCTTCGGTGGGTACAACGCCGTCGAGTCGACGCCACCGGAGAGGATGCGGCCCGAGGCCGGCGACGCGTTGTTGTACGCACGTCCGAGCCGGGTGATGGAGTCGAGCAATACGACGACGTCCTTGCCCTGCTCGACGAGCCGCTTGGCCCGCTCGATGGCCAGTTCCGCAACGGCGGTGTGGTCTGACGGCGGCCGGTCGAAGGTCGAGGCAATGACCTCGCCCTTCACCGACCGTTGCATGTCGGTGACCTCTTCAGGTCGCTCGTCGACCAGGACCACCATGAGGTGGCATTCCGGGTTGTTCGTGGTGATGGCGTTGGCGATGCTCTGCAAGATCATCGTCTTACCCGCCTTGGGCGGGGACACGATGAGTGCGCGCTGACCCTTGCCGATCGGCATGATCAGGTCGATGACGCGCGTGGTCAGCCTGTCGGGCGTGGTCTCAAGGCGCAGCCGCTGGTTCGGGTAGAGCGGCGTCAGCTTGCCGAACTCGGGCCGGTTCCTGGCGTCGTCGACGGGACCGCCGTTGACCGAGTCCAACCGCACCAGCGGGTTGAACTTCTGCCGGGGGTTGTTGCCGCTGTTGGCGCCGCCGCCCTCGCCCTCGCGGGCCACCCGGACCGCACCGGTGATGGCGTCACCGCGGCGCAGGCCGTTCTTGCGGACCATGTTCATCGAGACGTAAACGTCGTTGGTGCCGGACAGGTACCCGGAGGTGCGGACGAACGCGTAGTTGTCCAGCACGTCGAGGATGCCCGCCACGGGCTGGACGACGTCGTCCTCGCGGAGTTCGGCATCGCGGTCGTTGTTGCCGCCGCCTTGCGTGTCGCCGCGCTCGCCACGACGCCTGCGGTCACGGAACCGGCGACCACGACGACCCTGACGGCCTTCGCCGTCGTCATCGTCATCGTTGTTGTTCGCGTTGCTGTTGTTGGCGTTGTTGCTGTTCGCGTTGCTGTTGGCGTTGCTGTTGTTGGCGTTGTTGGCGCGATTGTTGGCGTTGCCACCGTTGTTGTTGGCGTTGGCGTTCCCGCCACCGGTGTCGTTGCCCTTGTTCTGACGCTCGGTGCGCGGCGCATCCGCCTGGGCGGAGTCCTTGCGCTTGTCGTCGGTCTTCTCGGGCGCCTTCTCGGCAGTCTTCTCTTCGGTCTTCGCGGCCTTGTCGCGCTTGTCGCCCTTCTGAGGAGACTTCTCCTGCGCGGGGGCGTCCTTGGCGGGCGCCTCCTGGTCGACCTTCGCTGCGGCGGACGTATCCCGAGCAGCCTTGTCCTGGACGGGCGGCGCGCTCGACTCCTGGGCATCGACGGCAGGTGCAGCTTCGACGGCAGGTGCAGCGTCGGCGGCGGGCGCACCGGCAGTGCGGGAGGAGCCCCTACGCTCACGACGGGGCGGGGCGGACTGCGCCACGACGGGTTCGGCAGCGGCCTCGGTGGCCGGCACGGCAGCGTCGTCGATGGTGGTCTGGGTGGGCTGCGCGGCCTTGGCCGCACCGCCGTTGGCGTCGCCGCGATGCTCGCGGATGGCGGCGATCAACTCGCTCTTGCGCATGCCCGAGGAGCCCTTGATGCCGAGCTGTCCGGCGAGCGCACGCAAATCGGGAAGCACCATGGCCGTCAGAGAGGCAGGCCGCTCGGTCGCAGCGATGACGCCGCTGGGAGCTTCGGCAGTCGGCGTTGCGGCGGGTACATCCGCCGGCGGGGCCGAATCTGCTTCCACCGTTGGTGAATTCACGGCGTCGTTGCTGCCATCAGCCGTGATGAGGTCCGTATCAGTCACGGATTTCCTTTCTTTCCCTCGCCGATCTAATTGTGCGAGGGTTCGTTGCATTCAGCTGATCCGCTGTATGCCGGCTACCGAATGCCTTAAGTCCCACCATTGCCTGTGCAACCATTGCTGCTGCAACGGTGATCGCCGGAGTTCGCCGTCATGCGGAGAACGTCATCCACGAGAAGGATTGGTAGTCGTCCTAGTGTAGGCGCAGGCACAGACGCTGCAATTGCTGGACGAGAGCGAGAATAACCCTCATTGTCGCTGGAAGCAAGAATCACGGCGGATTCTCGCGTGGCGTCTGTCAACTACTCTAGCCGCTTTCGACGTCGTCCCCGAAGGACGGGGACGGGCCAGGTGTCCAACGGACATGCCGGCCAACCGACATTTCCTTGACGGTGAACCCGTGCTCGGCCCCGTATTGCAAGGCTTCGGCGGGAAGTTCCGGCTCTGTGCTGAACGCGATCACCGCAGGCCCAGCGCCCGAGAGCACCGCCGCGACACCACAACGGCGCAAGATCCCGAGATATTCCGCCGACGCAGGCATCGCCGCCGCGCGCTGCGGCTGATGCAGGCGGTCCTCGGTGGCCGCCATCAGCAGATCGGGGCGCTCGGTCAGCGCCACCACCAGCAGTGCGGCGCGGCTCACATTGAACCGAGCGTCGGCATGAGCCACGTGGTCGGGCAGCACCGCCCTGGTCTCCGCCGTCGACGAGCGCACCTCGGGGATGGCCGGGAACAAGTGAATGTCGGGGTGCAGCCGCAGAGGCGCCGCCGCAAACCGCGGCGCCGCGGCGCCTGCCTCGGTCCACGACACCACCGCACCGCCGAGGACCGCCGCGGAGGCATTGTCCGGGTGCCCCTCGAACTCCGACGACAGCTGAATCAACTCGTCGTCCGACATCAACCGCGAATCAACCTGCGCGACAAGACCATTGACTACCGCAAGACCTCCGACCACGGCAGCCGCCGACGATCCGAGGCCCCGCGAGTGCGGAATGACGTTGCGGCTGCGGACGATCAGCCCCGCGGCGCCGGTACCGGTCGCCCGTAGGCCGTGCTCGATGGCACGGACCACCAGGTGCGAGGCGTCCAGCGGCACCTCACCGGCGCCCTCCCCCTCGATCTCGACGATCAGACCGGATTCCGTTGTCCGAACTTCGATCTCGTCATACAGGCTGAGCGCAAGACCAAGACTGTCGAAGCCGGGACCCAGGTTGGCACTGCTGGCAGCCACGACCGCCGTGGCCGCCAGTCCGGCGGGCAGCATCCGCGTCACGAACGATTCACTCCGCTAGCCCAGTCCGAGCTGCTCGACGACCGCCACCGGGTCCACGGGGACGGCTTGGACAGGCGGCATGGTCTTGAGCGCGGTGTCGGGATCCTTGAGCCCGTTGCCGGTCACGGTGCAGACGACGGTGGAGCCTGGAGCAACCCAGCCGTCCTCCACCGACTTGAGCAGGCCGGCGATGCTCGCGGCCGATGCGGGTTCGACGAACACGCCCTCTGTGCTGGCCACCAGGTGGTACGCGGCGAGGATCTCGTCGTCGGTGGCGGCCAGGAAGCGACCGCCCGACTGCTGCTGGGCCTCGACGGCGCCGTGCCATGACGCGGGCGAACCGATGCGGATGGCGGTCGCGATGGTCTCGGGATTGGCGACGGGCTCACCGGAGACCAGCGGAGCCGCCCCGGCGGCCTGGGTGCCGAGCATGCGGGGCAACTTGTCCGACAGACCGTCGCGGTGGTACTCGGTGTAGCCCCGCCAGTACGCGGTGATGTTGCCCGCGTTGCCGACGGGCAACGCGTGCACGTCGGGTGCGGTGCCCAGGGCATCGACGATCTCGAACGCCGCCGTCTTCTGCCCCTCGATCCGGACCGGGTTGACGGAGTTGACCAGGCCGATGGTCGGGAAGTCGGCGGTCAGCTTGCGCGCCAGCTCGAGGCAGTCGTCGAAGTTGCCGTCGATCTGAATGATCTTGGCGCCGTGCATGACTGCCTGCGCCAACTTGCCCATGGCGATCTTGCCCTGCGGAATCAGCACCGCGCACGTGATGCCCGCCCGCGCCGCGTAGGCGGCCGCGGACGCCGAGGTATTGCCGGTGGAGGCACACAGCACCGCCTGCTGGCCGCGAGCGAGCGCGTCGGTCACGGCCATGGTCATGCCACGGTCCTTGAAGGAGCCGGTCGGGTTGAGCCCCTCGACCTTTAGATGCACCGTGCAGTCGGTGAGCTCGGAGATGCGCTTGGCGTGGATCAGCGGCGTGCCGCCCTCCAGCAGGGTGATGGGAGTCCAGTCGTCGCCGACCGGAAGCCGGTCGCGGTAGGCCTCGATCAGCCCCGGCCACGGCGTGTGCAC
>NZ_JBEVLO010000325.1:0-16663 GCF_040509115.1 Mycobacterium sp.
CTGCGTGGTCCCCGGCTGCGCGGCCACCCGCGGCCTGCACGCCCACCACCTGGTGCACTGGGAAGACGGCGGCACCACCGACCTGACCAACCTGGTCCTGCTCTGCCCCCACCATCACCGCCTGCACCACCACGGCGGCATCACCCTCACCGGCGACGCCCACCACCTCACGATCCTCGACCACCAAGGCCAACCACTGCGCCAAGGATCACTCGCCCGACCACCAACCCAACCCCCACCCGCGGTCGCCCCCTGCCCCGGACCCACCGGAGAACGCGCCGACTGGTGGTGGTACGACCCCTACGAACCCCCACCACCAACGAGCAACTAGCTGCGGACCGTGCGCGCCTCACCCCAGCGGGAGGTGCATGACGTGTAGCCCGACCAGCCCGTGCGTCCGTGAGTCGAACGCCTCGGGCACCGTGCCGATGATCCGGAAGCCGAGGGATTGCCACAGGTGCACGGCGGCGACGTTGGTCTCGACGACGGCGTTGAACTGGATTGCCTTGAAGCCCATTTCGCGATGCCACTGCACGACGTACTCGCCGAGCCGGCGGCCGACGCCTCGCCCGCGCGCCGCAGGCGACACCATGAACGACGCGGTGCCGACGTGGGCACCGCGGGCGGGCCGGTTGGGTCCCATCGTCGCGCTACCGAGCACCGTCGGCCCGACGCCGGGAAGTTCCTCGGAGAGGACGACGGTCTGCCCCGGCGACCGCATGGTCCACAGCTCGCGGGCCTCCTCGGAGGTGAGGTCGGCCGGGTAGGCGTACGTCTCGCCCGCCTGCACGATCTCGTCGAAGAACGGCCACACCTGCTGCCAGTCGTCCTTGGTCATGGAACGGATGCCGTCGGTCATCGCGACGTGTCGATCACGCGCAGTTCGGTGAGGCCGCTGACGTAGCGACCGCCCTTGACGTCGCCGGGCACCACGAGGCGCGGGCGGTCCAGCGGCTTGCCGTCTTCGGTGTGCGCGACGAGAACCTGCGTCCCCGCGAAGTCCGGTGCGATCTCCGCCCACGCGACCGCCGCACGGTAGTCGTCGGCACCGATGGCCAGGATGGTGAAGGCCACCAGCGGGCTGTGGCGCGTCGGATCGACGGTCGGCTCCGCGGCAGTGACCACGTCGAACAACAGGGCGCCGTCGAAGGTGTGGGCCTGGGGCCCGGCGCTCGACTCGAACGCCACCGCCTGCGTGTGCGACGGGTAGGCGCGCAGCGCGTCGAGCGTCAGGGTGGCGGGTCGGCCGACGTCCCCGCTGACCGCCACCGTCGTCGGATCTGCCAGCGCGACACCGGGACACATCACCGCCACCGCGAGTAGGAGAACTGCCGCGAGTGTCCTCACGATGCGAACTCGTCCCTGATGCAGTCCAGGTTGATCTGCATGTACCTCTGCCACTCCGCGAGCCTGCCTGCGACGATCCGAGCCTCCTTCTCGGGCATCGCGTCGATTGCGGCCGTCAGTCCGGACGTGCCTGGCCCCATCCGCGCCCACTGCCTGATCAAGGCGCCGTCGCTGGTGGGCTCGACCTCGAACGCCCACCTCGCGGTGACGCCCGCAGGGCCGTGCACGTCCCACACCCAGCGGTGTTCGGGCTCGACCTCGATGACCTCGCACTCGGTCTGCCACTCGCCAAGGGCCGCGTGCTGATTGCAGCCGCGGAACCGGGCGCCCACCCGGACTTCGTCGGCGTCACCGAGCCACTGCACGCTCTGCAGCTCCGGCGAGCACCGCGCAGGCAGTCCGATGTCGGTCACCCGTGCCCAGGCGGTCGGCACGTCGCATGCGACCCGCTGGGTCACTTCGATGGTCGGCAGATCGCTGTAGCGCACCGTCGCACCTCCGCATCGTCGCCGCTTCTGCTGCCTGCCATAGTGCAGGAGACTCATCGACGGAATCGAATCAGGAGGCAGGTGTGTTGGTCGGAGCTCTCGTGGAACCGCGGCTGCCCGGTGCCGTCGACTATGCCGTCGCGGCGGAACGGATCGGCGTCGACTCGCTGTGGGTCCCCGAGGTTTGGGGGTACGACGCGCTGACGGGCCTCGCGTACCTCGCGGCGAAGACCAGCACCATCAAGCTGGGAACCTTTGTGGTGCAACTGGGTTCACGCAGTCCAGCATTGCTCGCCACGTCGGCGTTAAGCCTCCAGGAGCTCTCCGGCGGCAGGTTCGTCCTCGGTGTGGGCACCTCGGGGCCGGGGGTGATGGAGGGGTGGCACGGTGTGCGGTTCCGCCGTCCCGTGCAGACGACGCGCGAGACGATCGAGATCATCAGGACCGTAAGCCGCGGGGACCGCCTCGAGCACGCCGGTGAGATCTACCCGCTGCCGCTTCCGGATGGCAATGGCACCGCGCTGCGCCCCCTGGTCCGGCCCGATCACGTCCCGGTCTACGTCGCTGCGATGGGTCCGAAGAACCTGCGGTTGACGGGCGAGGTGGCCGACGGTTGGCTGGGCAACGCATTCATCCCCGAGGCTGCGGACGTGTTCTTCGGCCCTCTCCGCGAAGGTGCCGAAGGGGCCGGACGTGCGCTGGGCGACCTCGACCTCGTCGCGCCCGTCGCCGTCGAGTTCACCGAGACTCGCGCGGAGGGTGACGCCGCGGCCCGCAGGCACGCTGATGGGTATGCGTTCACGATCGGGGCGATGGGGGCATCCGGAGGGCAGGAGCGAAGCGACCCGGGAAATCGCACCGGAGGGCAGGAGCGAAGCGACCCGGGAAATTGGGCCGGCAGGAACTTCTATAGCGACGCCTTTACCCGACTGGGGTACGGCGAGGGGGTGAAGGCGGTCACCGACCTGTGGCAGGCTGGGCGGCGCGACGAGGCGAAGCAGGCCGTGCCCATCGATCTGGGTCGGCTGACCAACCTCTTGGGCACCGACGATCAGGTCGCCGACCGGGTCGCCCGCTATCGGGATGCGGGCATCACGACGCTGTTGGCCAAGCTCGACGGGGACTACGGCCACCAACTCGCCGCCCTGGAGCGGCTTCTGGCCATCGTCGCCGACCTGTGACCGAGGACGAGAAACCGAGTGGCGCTCCGGTCGGGGCTTCGCTGCTGGTCGTCGGCGCTGCGATCGCCCAGGAGGTGGGCGCCGCGTTCGCCGTCGGGTTGTTCAGCGCGCTTGGCGCGGGCGGCGCGGCATTCACGCGCTTCGCCGTGGCGGGCGCCGTCCTCTGCACCGTCGTCCGCCCCCGGCTCCGCGGCCTGACGCGGGAGGCGTGGCTCGCGGCGATCGCCCTCGCGGCATCGCTGGCCACGATGAACCTCTGCTTCTACTACGCCATTTCACGGATTCCGCTCGGCATCGCCGTGACCATCGAAGTGCTTGGCCCACTCACTCTTTCGGTGGTGATGAGCCGACGTCCCACCGCCTGGTTATGGGCCCTGCTGGCTTTCGGCGGGATCGCCGTCCTCGGCTTGACCCCGAAGCAGATGGGTCACCTCGACGTCGTCGGCGTGGCCTTCGCCGTCGTGGCGGCGGTCAGCTGGGCGAGCTACATCGTCGCGACGTCGCGAGCGGTGCGGGTGTTCCCGAGGCTCGACGCCCTGGCGATCGCCACCGTCATGGGAGCCATCCTGATGGTGCCGTTCGCGGCCTTCGGCATCGACCCCGGCGCGGCCATGCACTGGCACGTCGCGGCTCTGGCGGTCGCCGTGGGACTGCTGAGTTCGGTGATCCCGTACTCACTGGAACTTTGGTCCCTGCGCACGCTGGCCCCGGCGACGTTCGCGGTGCTGACGTGCCTCTCCCCCGTCGTCGCGGTGCTCGCCGGGTGGGCGGTCCTCGGTCAGCGACTCACGGTGCTCGACTGCCTGGCGATCCTGCTCGTCACGCTGGCGAGCATCGGCGCCGTCAGGTCCGCGCGGACCCCGGACCGCCTCGGCCCGCCGTAGATGCGCTCATGCCGCAGCGATCTTCGACTCTTGCAGCTCGCGCAGCGCTGTTCGCAGCCCGCGCCGCCTTCCGGTCTCCGGGTCGACGCCGAACGTCTCGCGAACCCCGTCGCGAATCCGGAACTTCAACTCGGAGTTGGTTTCCGGTGCGTCGTCGGACGTGCTCTTGAGGAACCGGTTCGGCAACGCGAGCTTGAGGATCGTCCAGAACGACTGCGAATACTGACGAAGAAGCGGCCCCGTGGTGTAGGGCAGGTCGTACTTGTCGCACAGCGCGCGGACCCGCACGCTGATCTCGGCGTAGCGGTTGCTGGGCAGGTCCGGGAACAGATGGTGTTCGATCTGGTAGCAGAGGTTCCCGCTCATGAACGCCATCACCGGTCCGGCGTGGAAGTTGGCTGATCCCAACATCTGTCGCAGATACCACTCGGGCTGCGTCTCCTCCTCGAACTCCTGACGGGTGAACTTCTCGGCACCGTCGGGGAAGTGACCGCAGAAGATCACCATGTAGGACCAGTAGTTGCGGATGAGATTCGCGACCGCGTTGGCACCGAGGGTGTGCTTCCAATTCCGGCCCGCCAACGCCGGGAAGACGAGATAGTCCTTGCCGACCTGCTTGCCGACCTTCTTGCCGATGATGCGCAGATCCTTGCGGACCTCAGCCATCGACTTCTCACCCTTGCGGTACTTCGTGGTCTCCAGACCATGCGCGGCGACGCCCCACTCGAAAAGGGTGCCGAGGGTGAGGTTGATGACGGGATTGAAGATCATCCAGCGCTCCCAACGCTGGTCGCGGGTCAAGCGCATGATGCCGTAGCCGATGTCGTCGTCGAGCCCGACGACGTTGGTGTACTTGTGGTGGATGAAGTTGTGCGACTTCTTCCAGTGCACGCTCGGAGAGGTCGTGTCCCACTCCCACTCGGTGGAGTGGATCTCGGGGTCGTTCATCCAGTCCCACTGACCGTGGGTGATGTTGTGCCCCAGCTCCATGTTCTCGATGATCTTTCCTGTACCCAGCATGGCGGTCCCTGCAGCCCAGGCGTACCGATTGCGGCTCGCCATCAACAGGATTCGGCTGCCGACCACCAGCGCGCGTTGAAACTGGATGGCCCGCCGGATGTAGCGGGCGTCGCGTTCGCCGCGGGATTCCTCGATGTCGGCTCGGATCGCGTCGAGTTCGCGGCCGAGTTCCTCGACGTCCTCGGGGGTCAGATGTGCGTATTCCTTGATGTCCGTGATGGCCATGTCGTCTCTCCTTTAGATGTTGAGGGTGCAGTCGCCGGATGCGGTGGAAATGCAGGTCTGGATTCGGTCGCCGTCGCCGTGCTCCTGTCCTGACCGGATGTCCCGCACATGGCCCGAATCCAATGGCAGAACGCATGTTTGGCAGATGCCCATACGGCAGCCGAACGGCATCTGGATGCCGACGCGTTCACCTGCCTCCAGCAGTGAGGTGGCCCCGTCGACCTCGATGGTCTTGTCCGAGACCGCGAAGGTGACGGTGCCGCCCTCGCCGCCCTTGTCGGTGCGGGCGATGACGAAGCGCTCCATGTGCAGGTTGCCATCCGGCACGCCGGCGTCGCCCCAGACCCGTTCGATCTCGTCGAGCATCGCGGGCGGGCCGCACGCCCAGGTGGGTCGATGCTGCCAGTCGGGAACGACGTCGCCGAGCGTCGTGAAGTCCAGGTGTCCCGCGTCGTCGGTGAGCTGCAGGTGCAGCCGGTAGTCGTCGCGGGTGTCGTGGAGCTGGCGCAGCTCGTCGTGGAAGATGACGTGCTCCGCGGACGGAGCGGAGTGGACGTGCACGACGTCGGCGCTCTGCCCGCGTTGGGCCATCGACCGCAGCATTGCCATGACGGGGGTGATCCCGCTGCCCGCGGTGACGAGCAGGAGCTTGGCAGGCGGCGGGTCTGGCAGGGCGAAGTCGCCCTTCGGCGCCGCTAGGCGAACGATCGTTCCTGGTTTCACACCGTTCACCAAGTGCGTCGACAAGAACCCCTCCGGCGTCGCCTTCACCGTGATCGAGATCAGCTTCTCGTCGCGCCGGGGGATCGAGGTCAGCGAGTAGGAGCGCCAGTGCCACCGCCCCTCGACGCGCAACCCAATTCCCACGTACTGGCCAGGGCGGTAGTCACCGGAGAAACCCCAGCCGGGTTTGATCGTGACGGTGGCCGTGTCATCTGTCTCTTTGTGCACGTCAACGACCTCGCCGCGCAATTCGCGGGCTGACCACAGCGGGTTGAGCAGTTTCAGGTAGTCGTCGGGCAGCAGGGGTGTGGTGGCGCGGGCGGCAAGTCCGCGCAACACGTTGACCATGGGCGTCGACGCGGTCTCGACGTCCTTGGCGGGTGCCTCACTCCATCGGGTGACGTCGCGGAACCGTCGGGCCAGGTTCAATGCCATGTCGCACCGCCCTGGCAGCGGGTGCGAAACGGGGATCTCAGTGAACGCATGTACACCAAAGTACCCACGCGTGGCTCGGCTCACACAAAGTCGTGTTCGCCGGGGAAACTACCGCGGCCCGCGCACCGTCCCGTGGTCGATCGTCACGCCAAGTGAGGTCGCCGTCGGCCCTCAGCCATGCGTGTCGACGGCGCCGTCGTGATGGCGGGCTGCCTCACCATGCACGGTGGGCCGCCCCCAACGCTCCGACTCGATCTCGTTGAGCGACTTGCCCTGCGTCTTGGGTGCGCCAAGGGTTCCGATGACGAGGGCGACCACGAGCAACGCGATCAGCATCATTCCAACGGCGGGTAGCCCGGTCGCCGATAGCAGCGCAGGGAAGAAGAAGCTCAGCACGCCGATGGCCACGCGGGCGGCGAAGAACAGCGTGCCCTGGGCGCTGGCTCGGTACGGCGTTGCGAACATCTCACTCGCCCACAAGCCGTAGAACGCCTGAGCGCCGATGCCGCACGACACTCCCCACAGCACGGCGAATGCGAGCAGGGCAGGTAGGCCCGCCGAGCTGAGGAACACCAACACCAACCAACCCACGACGCCGAGAGCGGCGCCGCCGGCGTACAGCGCTCGCTGCGATATCCGGTCGGCCCACGCCATGAAGCCGAAGAAGGTGGCCGCCACCGTGCAACCCCACAGCAGCACCTGTAGAAGGTCCTGTGCGACAACGCTGTGCAGCCCTGCGCTGTCATAGATGCGCGGCATGAAGATGCCCGCTTGGCCCGCGACGATCCCCCAGAGGCCATAGACGCCGAACAGGAAGAGCAGCGCCCCGATGTTCTTGCGGCCGGTGTACAGACCGCGCAAGCCACGGCTGCTCGCCGCGTTGGCACCGTCGTTCACGCCTGCGGCCTGGTTGGCTTCCTTCCATAGTGAGGACTCCTGGAGTCCTTGTCGCAGCCACCAGACCACTGCGGCAACCACGAACAGGTGCGCAAAGACGAGCCTGGAGCCCAACAGGCCCAGCGATCCCAGGGCAGCTGCCAAACCAAATCCGATGACCGGGCCCATCGACCACGCCAACTGGGCTGCGCCCACGTGCTTGGCCCGTTGGTCCGGTGGCGCTTGTTCGGCGATGTAGGTCCAAGAGGCAGGCACCCCCGCCCCAACGGCGACACCAGTGATCACGAACGCAATCAGCAGCATCGAGTAGGTAACGGCGCACGCGGCCAACGCCACCCCTGCCATGTACACCAGCAGGTCGTAGGTGTAAATCGCCTTGCGGCCGAAGCGATCACAGAGCGGGCCGCCGATAGCGGCGCCGATCGCCGCTCCGAACGCGTTCGCGCTGACGGCCGCCAAGAGTCCGACCGCGAAGTCGGAGACTCCAAAGCGTTCTTGCCAGAAGCCGAGGCTGGTGGCGATCGCGATGATGGAGCCCGCCTCGATGTAGTTGGACATGGCGACCGATATGGTCGCTCGCCATCCCGTGGTGGACTTTGCGCCGAGCTGCATTGGTGAGGGTTCCTTCGTTGCGACGGATTGTGAGAACGACTTGTTGAGACGTCGGCTGGTGCGTGGCGAGCGTGGTAGCTCAGACGGTGACGTGCTCGATGCCGAGGAGGTCGGCCGCAGCGGCAATGTCAGCCGAGCGATGTCCGGTGCATAGCGCCCAGTGGTGTCCCGTCCCCGTCGCACTCCATGCGTCGGTCCATTCACCGGGGTCTCGACCGAAGTCCACGCGCGACGTCGTGTTGCCGATCGCCAGTAGCGGACCAGGAACGGTGTTGCCCTCCGACGTGATGAACCTCAGCGCCCCGTCGGCCTCTTGTCCGACGGCGAACGTGGTTACGGGTCCATGCGTGACGTCGAATTCCACGCTCACTCCGTAGCCCCTCTTACCGTGATAGACGCCCAGCCCACGCAGCAGCGGCTTGCCTGACGAGATCGCTAGGTGGGCCGGGCCGTCGTGGCCCATCTCCACGACGCCGTCGTGGAAGTTGAGGGCCTGCAGCTCGGTGAAGGACCCGCCCGCCCCGATCCGGTCGGCGATCAACATCGCCACAGCCGTCCGGATGTCGTACTCGCCCGCCGTCGGGACACCTCTGGCGGTCAGCAGTGAGGCTCCCAGATTCATTCCGGCGCCCAGCCTTTCGTGCATCTCCCCGTCGAGGCCGCGGTGGTAGTAGGCCATCGCATCCAGGTCGAAGTCGGTGACGAGCTGATCGAGCGCGACCGAGACGCGGGCCGCCCATTTCAGGTCGGCCATGTTCACGGATTCGTCGACGTCGAACACCTCGTACGCCAGCCTGGCCCTGTCGTCGACCTCGCGTTCGCTGACAGCGGAGGCGCGCACTCGCAGGTCGTCGAATTCGAGCACTTCGACGTGCGAGCCCAGCTGACTCGACAACGTCGTCATGTCCGTGGAGATGTCGAGCATTCCGGGGTAGAGGTGCCCCATCAATCCCAGTCTGCCGGTACGCAATGCGGCGCGCGCGGTCGCCGCGGCAAGCCAGCGGTGAATCCGGCGCCACGCGTTGTCGTCGTCCAAGTACCCCGATACGGATCTGAAGGGCACTCCGCTTCGTCGAAAGACGTTGGCCACCTCGGGAAGTGGGCATTGACCGCAATAGGCCAGCCACGTGCCGGTATCGGTGTTCGGGTGATCCATGGCCGCGGTGGGTTGCAGGTCGATCAGCAATACCGGCGTGTGCGTGCGCTGCGCTATCGGAAGCACCATCGATGATGTGACGTAGGTGGTGAGGAAGACGACCACGAGGTCGCAATCGGCACGACTGAGCTCGGATGCGGCGGCGGCCGATTCGGTGGGATCGGAGACGAAGCCGGCGTCGACGATCTCGCAGCCGTGCTCCTCGAACCGGCCTGCGACGCGCCTCACCGATGTCTCCAACAACGGACGGAGATGGGGAAACTGTGGCCAGTAGGCCCCCAGCCCGCCAGCCACCAGACCAACCCGGGTGCGACGGGGGGTGATTCGCTCCAGACCCCGTAGACCCTGCAATGACGCGTTTGGTGAGATTGCCGTGCTCATGGCTTCGCCCCTTTCGACGTCCCGAGCGAGACGTCCAAGGTCCCGCCCCAGTAATTGAAACGTTTCAATCGGTGATGGCCATCACACTATGTGACGCGTCGCAAGCCTGTCAACGGGGGCGCTCGACGGGAGCGCCGCGGTCGGGCGTCACATCGATTTGGCACAGAGAATCAGCTGGCACGTCAACCACGTTGTGCTGCAACACTTACGCGCTGATCCACGCGAGGTGAGTCGCTACGGCGTGTCGGGGTCCGGGACCGGTGCCAGCGCGTCGGCCTCGACGTCCATCGCCCTGGTGCTGGTCATGAAGTCGTCGATGATGTCGGCGACCTCCGAGGGCGCCTCGACGTGGGCGAAGTGTCCGACGCCGGTGAGTACCTCCAACCGACTGCCGGGGCGGGCGGCCTGCGCGGCATAGCCATGCTCGACCGGAATGATCTCGTCGTCGGCACCCCAGATCGCCAACGTCGGCAGTTCGGAGCGCACGTGCAACCGGTTCAGTGCGCTGACGGCCTGCCCGCGGTAGTCCACGACGGACCGGAGGGTGCGAAGGAACGCGTCGCGCGTTGGGGGGTCCGAGAACGACGAGTAGGCGCGCCAGATCTCGCTGGCGCGTGGCGCACGCATCCCGGACTTAGTGAACCAGGAGCCGATCTTGTTGCCCGCCTTCAGGACTGGCGACGGGGCGATGATCGGCAGCACGAACTCGGCACCCGGCGCGGACAGCAGCCGCAAGATCCACCCCACGTCGGGGCCCAGTCCGCCGCTGCTGATCAGGATGACGCGCTCGCAGTAGTCCGGGTGCTGATAGATGAACTGCATGGCGACACCGCCGCCGAGCGAGTGGCCGACGATGGTCGCCCGCGCGATCCCCAGCTCGTCGAGGAAGTCACGGAGCCACACCGCGAAGGCACCCAGCGAGTAGTCGCCGCGCGGCTTGTGCGACTGCCCGTGGCCGAGCAGATCGGGTGCCACCACCCGGTACTTCTTGGCCAGCCGGGGAATCAACTCGCGCCACGCGTCCGAGCTGCCTGCCATGCCGTGGATCAGGAGGAGGACCTCGCCGTTGCCCTCGTCGCGGTAGGCGACCCGGTCGCCATGCAACTCGAGGAACTTGAGTTCGTTCATGTGATCTCTCCGCTTCGGTTCGATCATGGCGGAGTACCCCGCACTATTCCCCGGTAACTTCGAGCCTCCCCGATCCGGGCGGAACCGTCAACGGCGCGGACTCGACCGCGCGGCGCCGGGCTGCCTTGATGCGCGACCGCCCTCCCAGCAGAGCGGCCAGCACCAGCGCATTCGCCACCAGCAGATAGGCGGGGTAGGCGTTGGCGGCAAAGGAGGCGTTCGTCACTGCCGCCACGCCCAACGCGCTGCCGACGACGTCCGCCGACCAGGTCGGGAGGGATTCACTGTGCGGCTGCAGCCACGCCTCCCGCAGCGTAGGCCAGACCGCCGCCGCGTCGCAGACGATGGCGAGCGCCGCCGCAGGCGTGTCCCCGAGTCCGCCGAACCGCCACAGGCCCACGCCTGCCAGCGCAACCACGCCGAGAGCGATGTCACTGGGCCGAACCCCCGGCTTGCCGTACTTCCTGGTCATGCTGAGGAGGAAGGTGACGATGTAGGCGACCGTGTACACGCCCGCGACGTACGCGCCTGGCCCGGCACCCGCCGAATCGGTCACACCGAAGCCGAGGACGCCGATGCACGTCCACACCGCCCAGGTCACCCGGTGCGGCCTCGTCTGACCCCAGACGATGTCATACAGGTAGTAGATGGCGCCGACGCTCACGATGAGCGCGCCGATCACCCCAAGCCAGTCATGCGCGTCCATCGCGGCCCGTCCCCCCGGTCAGCCTGATGCATCCCCGCGTCGCAGTGTGCCATCACTTCCGGCAACGACGGGACACTTTGCTGCAGACGTAACGTCCGCGGCGTTCATGCCGCGCCCGCAGCGTTCCTGCCGCGCCCGCGGGGGGCTGCACGTCGTCAAGCAGGACTGAGCCGCTCGTCGCGCGCGATGTCCAGCAGCTGGGCGCGAAGCTCGTCGGCGGCATCCTTGCCGATGGTGGCCGCAAAGTGGCGTTGCGCACGCTGCCACAGCGGGAAGGCCTCGTCGAAACGCCGCCGCCCCTCATCGGTCAGGACGACCTGAGTGGCGCGACGGTCCGCGCTGCTCCGCTGCAAGCGGATCAGGCCGTCGCGTTCCAGCGGTCGCAGCGAGTGACCGAGCCCGGAGCGGTCCATCACGAGCGCGTCGGCGAGTTGATTGAGGGTGGGCGGCTCGGCGGTGGGGTCGGTCAGTTCACCGATGATGGCGTACTGGGTGGACCGCAGACCCGTCGGCGCCAGCGCCTCGTCGTAGAGCTGCGTGAGCCGTCGCGACGCCTTTCGGAGCGCGGTGGCATGGCAATCGCGGGTGATGGACACCCTGCTGCGTTGCGCCATTGTTCCTCCTGACGTGCACAACTAGCGCTCGTTCCAGCCTATTTCACAGATATGGGCATATACCCGTAAATATCGTCGTTGACCCCGTCGGGGCCGTACGAGCCACCACTGAATGGAGCCAGACATGAGCGACAACGACACCTTCCTCGTCACCGGCGCGACCGGAACGGTCGGTACCCACCTCACCCGCCTGTTGTTGGACCGCGGCCACCGGGTCACCGCGCTGGTCCACCGACTCGACGACCGCTCGCAGCGGCTCGAAGCACAGGGCGCACACGTCGTCAGCCTCGACCTTCTCGACATCGATGCCGTCGGTACGGCATTGAAGGGCGTACGCGCGGCCTACTTCTCGTACCCCATCCTCGACGGACTGCTCGAGGCGTCGACCATCTTCGCCAATGCCGCCGCCGAGGGCGGCGTCGAGGCCGTCGTCAACATGTCGCAGATGCCCGCCCGTCGCGATGCGGCCAGCAACGCCTCGCGCCAGCACTGGTTGGCGGAGTTGATCTTCGACCGGTTCCCGACCCCCACCGCGCACATCAAGCCAACCTTCTTCGCCGAGTGGCTGATCAACTTCCGCGACGCGGACGGCACCCTCCGACTGCCCTTCGCCGATGGCAGACATGCCCCGATCGCCGCCGAGGACCAGGCTTACGTCATCGCCGCCATCCTCGAGCACCCGGAAGGCCACGCAGGCAAACGGTATCCGTTGACCGGGCCCGTCGAGCTGAACCATCACGAGATCGCCGAGATCCTGACGAAGGCGCTGGGGCGCGCGATCAGCTACGAACCGATCAGCATCCCCGAGTTCGTCGACCGATTGACGGCCGACGGGTTGTCCCCGCACGCCGTGCAGCACCTGGCCAGCGTCGCGGCGGACTACCGCAACGGCGTGTTCTCCGGCACCAACGAGTACGTCGCCGACATCGGCGGCATCACTCCGACCAGCGTCGAGGCGTTCGCCCTGCGAAACGAGGACCACTTCGATCACCCCGAACTGTGGGGTCAGTGGAAGTTCGCCCGCCGCTCGCGCAGTGGGGTCAGCGACTAGACGTCGATGGTCGTGTACCTGGTCTTGACCGGCGGCGCGGCCAGCAGCGGCGGCAGGTCGGTGATCTTGCCGTCACCGGCGCGGAACGCGCGGTAGGCCTCGTCGTCCTCGACGGTCTCCCACACCTCGTAGATGACCCAGTGCGCCTCGTCGTCCTCGTCCAGGAGGACGTCGGTGACCACGTTGCCTTGGAACGCGCGGGTCTTCTTCAGCTCGCGGCCGAAGACTTCGCGCGCCTCGGCGACGGACTCGGGCTTGAACTTCAGCTCGAGCAGGACGGTGACGGACATGGTGTTCTCCTGACGTCTGAGGACCTCTGCCTAGCTTGTCAGATGGCGAGTTCGGCCGTCACGTCACCACCCGCCGGGTCGGCGCCGGCGACCAGTGACCACGGCGCCCGGTAGATCCGACCCGGCGCGGCGGGCCACAACGTGCGCGTCGCGCCGATGACTCGACCATCCTGGACGGCGCGCAATCTGGGCGCGCGGTGATACTCATCGACCCAGAACAGCAGATCGCCGCGAGGCGCGACACCGCCGTCAGCCGCGATCAGTTGCGGCGTCACCCACCGGAACGGCGCCCGGGTTCGAACCCTGATCCCCAGCGGCACGGTCTCCTTCCCGTCGAGCCACTCGAGGACCGTCGGAGCGACGTGGCGACCGTCCAGCGCCGCGCCGTCGGCGGTGTCGACGGGATGCAGGAGATTGCCGATCGCGAACACGCCGGGCTCGGTGGTCCGCAGGCTCGCATCGACGAGCGGTCCCCGCGTAGCGGAATCCATTGCCACACCGGCGGTTCTGGCGAGTTCGTGATCGGGGATCCAGTCGCCGGTGGTGACGACGGTGTCGCAGGCGATCGTGGTGCGCGCACCCGTGTCGAGGTCTTCCACGACCACGGAGGAGACGCGCCGCTTGCCGTCGATGCGCACCACGCGCGTGCGCGACAGAACGGGTCCGCTCAGCAGCGCCCGGCCGGCGATCCGGAACGCGGCGTACGCCTCGGCGTGTCGGTAACCGCTGAGCATCGCGACTGTGGCACAACCGGCCTCGCGCAACGTCATCACCGCCGACCAGCTGACCAGCTCCGCGCCCACCACCACCGCGCGGGATCCAACGGCGGCGTGCCGTACGTGGACCAGGTTCTGCAGCTGGCCCGTGGTGTACACGCCGTCCGGTCGGTCACCGGCGATCAACCGCGCGGGTCTGGGCCGCTCGCGGGCACCCGTCGCCAGGACCACCGCGTCGGCTTCGACGACGCGACGACCGCGCGGGGACGTCACGTCCATGGTGCGCTCCCCGCGCCAACCGGTGACCATCGCCTCGGTCTCCAACCGGGCTCCAGCGTCGCGCGCGGTCTCGGTCAGCCGTCGCGCGTACGCCGGACCGGAGATGAACCGCTTCAGGTCCCGGATTCCGTAGCCGGGGTGGTCGCTGTGCCTGGGAATGCCACCGGTCTCGGCCTCGCGTTCGAGGACGAGGACCTCCCCCTCGACCAGTGGGGCGAGGTACGCCGCGGCAGTCAGCCCGGACGGCCCGCCGCCGACGATCACGACGGCTGTCTTGTGAAAGTCGTTGATGGGAACCATCATTGGCTCGCCTGCAGCAGTGCGGCGGTGTCCGCGCCGCAGTAGAAGCCTTGACAGCGACCGTTCATGACGCGGGTTCGACGGCGCAGCCCGTCGAGGTCCCGCGGCGGGATGTCCGAGGCGAACGCGTCGCGGATCTCACCTGCGGTCACCCGCTCGCAGAAGCAGACGATGCGGCCGTACTCCCGGTCCGCGGCGATGCGCTCGGCATCCTGGTAGGGCCTCGTCGAGGCCTCACCGATGTTGGGCATCAGAGGCGGGGGCGGGAGCTCGGAGCGCGGCGTCAGGTCGAGGTCGGTGTCTGCGAGCAGCCCCAGAAGGTGTTCTGCCACAGCCATTCCCGACGTCAGCCCGGTGGAGCGAATGCCACCGACGAGAACGTAGTGCTGGTCGCGATCGACGTCGATCAGGTAGTCGTCATGATCGGTCGCCGCCCGCAGCCCCGCATAGGTGGCAGTGATCTCCTCGTCGAACAACGTCGGCATCAGCGCACGGCCCTTGGCGAGCAGGAATTCGAGCCCCTCCTCGGAGGTGCCGGTGGCGGTGCGGTCCACGAGGTTCTCCGACGTCGGTCCCACCATCACGTTGCCGTAGATGGTGGGGCTGACCAGAACTCCCTTGCCGCGCGACGACGGCACCGCAAGCACGATGCACGGCACCATGGGTCTGGTCAGCTTGTCGAACACCAGCAGCTCGCCGCGCCGCGGCGTGACGGTGAAGCGCGTGTAGCCGAACTGGGCGTCGAGGTGGTCGGCGCCAAGTCCGGCGGCGTTGACCACCCAGCGGGCGTCCACGTCGCCGCGAGTGGTGGCGACGGTGGCGTGGTCGACGCCGTCGCGCCGCGGGACCACGGAGGTGACCAACGCGCCACGGCGAAGTTCGGCCCCGCGCCGGACGGCGTCGGTGGCCAACGCGAGGTTGGTGGTCCACGTGCAGATGATCGACTCACCAGGCACGGTCAAAGCGGCGAGTGCGCCGGGTCCAAGCTCGGGGACACGACGATAAACGTCATCGCCGCTGATGATTTCGCACTCGTCGTACCCGTTGCGCTCGGCCTTGTCCTTGAGCCCCGGCAGGGCGTCGCGCTCCTCGTCGGTCCAGGCCACCAGCAATGCGCCGGTGCGCTCGATCGGGATGCCGACCAGCTCGGCGTACTCACCGAGCAGGTGGTAGCCGCGGGCGACGAGCCGGGACTCCAGCGTCCCTGGCGTGGCATCGAATCCGGTGTGCAGAAGCGCGGTATTGGCCTTGCTGGTGCCGTCACCGACGTCGTCTCGCCCCTCGACGAGGGTGACGGACAGGCCCGTGCCTGCGAGTGCGCGGGCGATGGCGCTCCCCACGATCCCCGCGCCGATGACCACGACGTCACGAACGTCGTTCGGTCCAGGGGTCGGGCCAGCGGCGGGGCGGTGACCGTTCACGATCGAGCCTTCGACGCGGATGACGTTGCCACCGTGGTGGCCGATGTCGTTGCCACCGCGGACTTCCACCGCGCCAGGTGGTCGGCGGCTCGGTCGTCGGACCAGACGGGCTCGTAGGTGTGCTGTGGTGTCCAGGTGCCGACCACCTCGGCCGGGGTGAGCGTGCGGTCGAGGGCGAGGTGCGCGCACGCCGCCGCGCCGAGCGGGGTGGCGTGTGCCGACGGGTACACCTCGACGGGGATCCCGGCGAGATCGGCCTGCGCCTGCATCAGGACCGCCGACCGGGTCAGCCCGCCGTCGACGCGCAACCTGCTCAGCGGTTGACCCAGGTCGTGGGCCACCAATTCGGCCAGGCACGCCACCTGCGCGGCGATGCCCTCCAGCAGTGCCCGCACGACGTGTCCCCGACCGCTGCTGAGGGTCATCCCCGTGAACGACGCGGTGGCGTGCGCGTCCCACCACGGCGCGGCCAGCCCTGCAAGCGCGGGGACGCAGAGGACGCCTTCGCTGGAGTCGGCCGCCACCGCGTCGAGCTGGTCGGCCGAGGGCACCAGCCCCAGATCGATCGCCCACCTCACGGCCGACGCCGCGGTGTAGACCTGCCCGTCGGCGCAGTAGGCGGTGTCGCCCCGCAGCGTCCAGGCGATCGACGTCGTGAGGCCCGCGGTGGAGCGGGCGGGGTTGTCGCCGAGTTGGGCGAGCAGGAACGCGCCGGTGCCGAAGGTGCACTTCGCGGCGCCAGGGTCCAGACAACTCTCGGCGAGCAGCGCCGCCTGCTGGTCGACGATCAGCCCGGCGACGGGGATCGC
>NZ_JBEVLO010000326.1:0-6052 GCF_040509115.1 Mycobacterium sp.
ACCCCGACGCAGCGTAGGGTTGCCTACAGCACCCATCCGGTCAGGGAGGACCGTGGATCGATCGTTCGTATGCAGTGTGGCGGGTGCCGGCGCCACCGTTGCCATTCTGTTGGCAGGCGGCCCCGGCCTCGCCAGTTCAGCGGCCGATCCTGGTGGTCGCGGCTCGCACTCTGGCTACTCGCGCGACGCCGCTCAGTCCGATCGCGGGCCGACCAGCCGTGATGCCGGTGGCAACCACCGTCAAGGGCAGGGCCAGGGTCAGCGGCGGGGGCCGGGCGATGACGGTCGACGCCCAAGTGATCATGACGGTGCGCCACGCAACGACCCGCGCCACGATCCACGCAAGGACCCGCGCCATGACCCGCGCCATGACCCGCGCCATGACCCACGCCATGATCCACGCCCTCACCACGACGGGTACGGAAGCGGCGACGATGGCGATGGCGGCACCACGGTGACCTCGGGCCGTCCGTCCGTTTCTGCCCCTGCGACTGTCGACCAGCCCACCACCGACGTTACGGCGCGACCAGGCGCCCAGGCCCCCCCGTCGAGCGACGTACCCGCTCCCGGAACCGAGGTCACCGGGGCGCCACCCGTGGCGGTGCCGGAGATTCCATCGACGGATGAGTCCGGCGGCGGCTCGGGTAACGCGGTCGCCAATCAACCAACCGGCCCCGCCGTCGCGCCGGTCGTCACATTCGGCGACGGACGCACCCCAGGGATGCCCGCCGCCGAGCCGGACGTGGCCCCCACCCCGATCGTGGAGAGTGCGGCACCGGCGTCGGTGCCGCCCGCCGCGCCACCCCCGCCGCCGCTGTCATTACCGCTGGTGCCGCAGGCACTGGCCGGACAGAGCTTCCAGATGACCGTGCCGGATCCGCCGGTGATGAGGCTCTGGGAGCCGATGCGCTCCGACAGCCCAACCGCCGCCCTGTTCGGCATCGCCGGGCTGATTCTGGCGCCGATCGCGGGGATCTGGCTCGGCTACCGGCAGGCGCGGGCCGCGAAGTCCGCCAAGTCCGCCACCCAGCTCGTCAGCAGCTAGGGAGTTCGCAGATCCTTGCGAAGGATCTTCCCCGACGCCGACTTGGGGATCGCATCGATGAACGCCACCTGGCGGACCTTCTTGTACGGTGCGACGTGACTGGCGACGAAGTCCATCACGCCGGCCTCGGTCAGGTCGGCCTCGGATTGCTTGACCACGAACGCCTTTGGGATCTCCTCGCCGGACCCGGCGTCGGTCACGCCGATCACGGCGGCGTCGGCGATGTCGGGGTGGGTCAGAAGCACCGCCTCGAGTTCCGCGGGAGGCACCTGGTAGCCCTTGTACTTGATGAGTTCCTTGAGCCTGTCGACGATGTAGACGCACCCCGCCGAGTCCACGCGCGCCAGGTCCCCGGTGTGCAGGAAGCCGTCGTCGTCGACGGTTCCGCGGGTGGCCTCGTCGTTGCCGAGGTAGCCCGCCATCACATTGGGCCCCTTGAACCACAGTTCGCCGGTGTCACTGAGTCCTGATGCAGGCGGGTCGATTTCGTTACCCGTCTCGGAGTCGACGATCTTGCTGACGGCGTTGGGCACCGTCCAGCCGCACGAGCTCAGCGGCGCGACGGACCCGACGAACTCCTTGCCGCCGTCGAACGGTGTGACGTGGCTGACGGGACTGAGCTCGCTCATGCCGTAGCCCTGCACCACCTGGCAGCCGAGCCGCTCCTTGACGGCGTTGCCGAGGTCCTCGTCGAGCGGGGCGGCGCCAGACATGATGCCCCGCAGGCTGGACAGGTCATACGAGTCGATGACGGGGTGCTTGGCCAGGGCGACCGCGACCGGCGGTGCGATGAAGGCGAAGGTGCATTCGTGCCTCTGGATGTTGCCGAGGAAGTCGCCAAGGTCGAAGCTCGGCATGATGATCAGGCGGGCGCGGGCATGGAGGGCGGCGTTGAGCAGCACCGTCATCCCGTAGATGTGGAAGAAGGGCAGGACGGCAAGGATGCGGTCCTCGGGCTGCATGCCTTGGACGGGACGGATCTGGGCGACGTTCGCCGTGAGATTGCGATGGGTGAGCATCACGCCCTTCGGGTTGCCCGTCGTGCCCGAGCTGTACGGCAGCACCGCCAGGTGCGTGGCGGGATCGAACGTGACCGTCGGCGCGGGCAGGCTCGGTCCGATCAGGTCCTCGGCGTTGGGGTGCCCACCGGAGTCCCGGTCGGCTTCCCCAGGCCCGTCGAGTACGACGACCTGGTCGCTGGACAGACCGATCGAGGCGGCGCCATCGGCGGCCTGAGCCACCAGCGGTGTCACCGTGATCAGCATCGACGCCTTCGCGTCGGTGAGCTGCTTGGCGATGTCCTTCGCCGTGAACAGCGCGTTGATGGTGGTGGCAGTGGCACCGGCGCGCAGAATGCCGTGGAACGCAACCGCGAAGGCTGCGCTGTTGGGTGCCAGCAGACCGACGACGTCGCCGACGCCGATGCCGCGCGCGGCGAGTGCGCCCGCGAAGGCGTCGATGCGGGCGATCATGTCCCGGTAGTTGGTCTGGTCGCCGGTCTTCGCGTCCACCAACGCGATTCGATCGCCGTCGGTGTCGTCGAGGTCGCCGAACAGGTAGTCGTAGACGCTCGTGGTGGGAATCTGGACCTGGGGGTAGGGGCTCGCGAAACTCATCGTGCCCTCGATCGAACCATGGCGGGCCGTTCGGGGGTCGAGGTTCGGCGAGTCAATCGCACAGGATGTTCACAGCGGCCGTTTCGGCTCGTCACCCGCGAGCCGCGCTCAGCGGGCGTCGAGTTCGGTGATCGACTTCTTGGGCGCGACCAGTCGGTAGGAGGCGTCGACCAGTTCGCGGACCTCGTCCCAGTCGACCGTCGCCGCGGTGAAGTCCAGACCCAGCCAGCCCGAGACGCCGACGTAGGCGGGGTAGAAGAATCGCTCGTCCTGCTGCAGTGCCGCGCGGTCGGATTCGTCGACCTTGACCATCACGCAGTGGTTGACGGCCACCATCTGGCCGGTCTCCTTGGTGCTGCCGCCGTACATCGCGAACATCTTGGTGACGAAGAAACCTGGCCTGCCGTGCGACACCTTCTCGGTCGCCCCGGGGTAGCCGAGGGCGATCTCGCGGAGCTCGGCGAGCCCGGGGTCGTCGTCGGTGAACATGATCGGATGGGGCACCAGTCGACAGTAGAGGCACCGCGGCCCTTCGAGTAGATTAGGATAGCCTTACCTATTGAAGGGATCCGCGAATGCCCACCACATGGTTGGACGGACTGGTCCGGCAGACCCGTCGCGTCGGTCGGTTCCCGTACCCGCACCGGGCTGCCTTCCTGCTCGACAACCCGGTCCGGAAGTGGATGTCCAAACCCGAGGCCGTCATCGAGGCCCTGGAACTGGACGGCACCGAGCGAGTGCTCGAACTCGGGCCCGGCCCCGGGTTCTACAGCGTGGAGATCGCGCGACGACTCGACTCGGGCAGCCTGCACCTGTTCGACGTGCAGCCGGAGATGCTCGACAAGGCGCGGGGCAAGCTCGCAGGCGGCGGCTTCCACGACGTTTGCTTCCATGTCGGCGACGCGGGTGACGGAATCTCCCTGCCGGACAACAGCTTCGACGTCGCCTTCCTGGCCGCCGTCATCGGTGAGGTGCCGGATCGTTCCGCCTGCATCCGGTCGATCGGGCGGATCCTGCGCGCGGGTGGCCTCCTCGTCTTCGTCGAGGGCTTCCCCGATCCCGACCGGCTCGGCGTCCAGGAGTTGCGTGACCTCGTCGAATCCGAGGGCTTCGTGCTCCAGTCCGTGAGCGGCAATGCCTGGCGGGACGTGGTGAAATTCAGGTCGCTGCCCACACCGACGTGACGTCGTCGGCGTTGTCGTAGACCTCGGTTAACCTCACCAGGTGAGCTCTCCTGACGCCGACGTCCGTCGCGAGTGGCAGAAGCTGGCCGACGAGGTCAGGGGCCACCAGTTCCGCTACTACGTCAAGGATGCGCCGATCGTCTCCGACGGGGAGTTCGACGCACTTCTCGGTGAGCTGACCACTCTCGAGGAGAAGTACCCGGAGCTGCGCACGCCGGATTCACCGACGCAGCTCGTCGGCGGCGCGGGGTTCGCGACGGACTTCAGCTCGGCCGATCACCTCGAGCGAATGCTGAGCCTGGACAACGTCTTCAACCCCGATGAGCTGTCGGCGTGGGCGGCCAGGCTGACGGGCGAGATCGGGGCCGACCCCGAATTCCTGTGCGAGCTCAAGATCGACGGCGTGGCGCTCGCGCTGGTCTACCGCGACGGCGTGCTCGCCAGGGCGGCGACGCGCGGCGACGGACGCACCGGTGAGGACGTCACTCTCAATGCCCGCACCATCGACGACATCCCGGAGCGGCTCGCCCACAGCGACGACTACCCGGTGCCCACCGTGCTCGAGGTGCGCGGTGAGGTGTTCTTCCGCCTCACCGACTTCGAGGAGCTCAATGCCGGCCTCGTCGAAGAGGGCAAGCCGCCGTTCGCCAACCCCCGCAACAGCGCCGCAGGTTCACTGCGCCAGAAGAACCCCGCTGTCACCGCGCGCCGCAAGCTGCACATGATCTGCCACGGACTCGGCCGCTCCGAGGGATTCAGCCCGCCGACGCTGCACGACGCCTACCTCGCGCTCAAGGCGTGGGGCCTGCCGGTGTCCGACCACACCACGCGCGTCACGGGCATCGACGCGGTCGCCGAGCGCATCGCCTACTGGGGCGAGCATCGCCATGACGTCGAACACGAGATCGACGGCCTGGTGGTGAAGGTCGACGACGTGTCCCTGCAACGCCGACTGGGGGCTACGTCACGGGCGCCCCGGTGGGCCATCGCGTACAAGTACCCGCCGGAGGAAGCCACCACCAAACTCCTCGACATCAGGGTCAACGTCGGACGCACCGGCCGCGTCACCCCGTTCGCCTACATGGAACCCATCAAGGTCGCGGGCTCCACCGTGGGCCTCGCGACGTTGCACAACGCGTCGGAGGTCAGGCGCAAGGGCGTGCTCATCGGCGACACCGTGGTGATCCGCAAGGCGGGTGACGTCATTCCCGAGGTGCTCGGTCCCGTGGTCGACGTACGTGACGGCACCGAACGTGAGTTCGTGATGCCCACCGAATGTCCCGAGTGCGGCACGACGCTAGCCCCCGCCAAGGCCGGTGACGCCGACATCCGATGCCCCAACTCACGCAGCTGTCCCGCCCAACTCCGTGAGCGCGTGTTCCACGTCGCGGGCCGCGGCGCATTCGACATTGAGGGCCTCGGCTATGAGGCGGCGACGGCGCTGCTGCAATCCGGGGTGCTGACCGACGAGGGCGACATCTTCGGCCTCACCGAGGACGACCTTCTGCGCACCGACCTGTTCACCACCAAGGGCGGCGCGGTGTCGGCCAACGGCAAGCGGCTGCTGGCCAACCTGGACAAGGCCAAACAGCAGGCGCTGTGGCGGGTCCTGGTCGCGCTGTCGATCAGACACGTCGGCCCGACGGCCGCACGTGCGCTGGCGAGCGAATTCGGCAGTCTGGACGCCATCGAAGCGGCGACCGAGGAGCAGCTGGCCGGAACCGAGGGCGTCGGACCGACCATCGCCGCAGCGGTGATCGAATGGTTCACCGTGGACTGGCATCGCGCCATCGTCGACAAGTGGCGCGACGCGGGCGTGCGCATGCAGGACGAGCGCGACGCCAGCATCGAGCGCACGCTGGACGGCCTGTCGATCGTCGTCACCGGCTCGCTGCCCGGGTTCTCCCGCGACGAGGCCAAGGAGGCCATCCTGGCCCGCGGCGGCAAGGCCGCCGGTTCGGTGTCGAAGAAGACGGCCTACGTGGTGGCGGGCGACGCACCGGGTTCCAAGTACGACAAGGCGATCGAGCTCGGTGTGCCCGTCCTCGACGAGGACGGGTTCCGGCGGCTGCTGCAGGACGGTCCCGACGGCGTCTGAGCGCCGGTTTGTCCCGGGCGTGCCGGGGAATGCCGTCGGAGACAACCCTTCAGGAGGCGACGATGGCGGCGATCTGCGAGACCTGCGGCAACCACTACGACAAGGCGTT
>NZ_JBEVLO010000327.1:0-2719 GCF_040509115.1 Mycobacterium sp.
CCGGACGGCCGGGATGAGGGTTGACCAGGGGGTACAGGTCGACGACGTCGTAACCTTCCGCGGGCGGCGGCTCGAGGTAGGTGACGGGCCCGCACAGCAGCGCGTCGGCGTGCCGCGGGTCCCGCGCCGCCGACTCGTAACCGCCGACAAGGTCGGGACTGGGAATGCAGTCGACGTCGAGGAAGATCAACAGTCGGGCACCCGCCTCGATGGCGCGACGCGCACCGGCGTTACGCGCCGCGGCAATCGGCAGCGAGTCGCCTGCGGCGCGAACCGGTACGACCACGACCTTCGGACACAACGCCGATGCCAGCCGTCCCGCCTCTGGATCGTCGATCGTCACCACGACGTGCACGTCGGGTTGTCTCGACGAGCGCGCGACCCCGGCCAACTGGGTGCGCAGATGGTCGTGACGGCCGTGGACGACGGTGATCAATGCGAGCCTCACTAGGCCCCCTCGGACACGGAGTGCACCGCGTCGGCGGCGCGCGTCGCCGATCCCTCGGTGCGCCACTGGTCCCATCGATCGACGTCGAGCCGGAGGGCGCACTCGATCAGATCAGGCCAACGCGCGGTGTCCGGCCACCCGGGGTGGGTCACCGCCAGCCCGGCGCGGGCCAGCGCGTCTGCCGTCGCGCATTGCTCGTCGAAGGGCCGGGGTTCCGGCAGGATGATCGCGGGCCGGCGGGCTGCCGCGATGTCGGCGATCGAGCTCTGTCCAGCGTGCGCGACGATGACGTCGGCAGAGCACATCGCGGCCCAGGGGTCCTCCACCCATGGGCTGCCCGCGACACCGATTGCCGTCCAATCGAATTGGGGCAGACTGCGGGCGCACTCCGCGACGTCGTCGGCGTCGACGCTGGAGCCACCGGCGCCTCCCATGACGAGGATCTTCGGTCGGCCCGGGTGGGGCGCACTGGCGGCCGATCGCCCGTCGAATCGGCTGATGCCACCGACGTAGGTCGTCTTGTGCCGGTGCCCGCGAAGCCAGGTGGGCTCGCACAGTTCTCCCGGCCACGCCGCCACGACGTGGTCGGCGAGGCGGTACACCAGGTCGTGCGCGAAGTCGGTGCGCTCGCCGGGCATGGCCACCACGACGACGGGCACGCCCAGCAGCCGGCAGAGGGTGGCGACCTCGACGGAGACGTCCACCACCATCGCCGACGGGCGCGCAGCCTCGATCCATTCGGTGATCCGGTGCATTCTGGTTCGTAACCCGTTGTCGTGCAACGGAGCCCAGTGCAGGGCGCCGCCAGCCGTCGGGTCGGGGGCATCGTGGCCCAGATCCTCGAGGGGCAGTGTGACGACGTCGGCGAACACGTCGGAACGCTCGACCCGCAGCGAAGTGAGGACCGTGACCGGCTCCCGGAGACGAGCGCAGATGCTCGCCGCCCGGTTCCAGTGCCCCCGACCCTGGTGGTGGACGTAATAACCGATCATCGTCAGAGTCGGCCCTTGAGGATGAAGTTCCAGTAGATCCTCGGCAGTGCGTACCGATCGAATGCCCATGCCGCGCGCCGCGGCTTGAGGGGGTCGACGAAGGAGGGCAGCGACGAGGCCTCTGCGCCGGTGCGATCGAATTCAGCCGCGATGAGGTGGCGAGAATCCGTCGTGATCGGCGCGACCGTGTACCCGTCGTAGTCGGCGAGGGCGTCGCCGCGTCTGCCCGCGAGCAGGTTGTCGACGAGGATCGCCACCTGTCGTCGCAGGGCGCCACCGGACGGGTCGGTGTCGACGGTCGCGCCGTCCCCGACCGCCCACACGTTCGGATGCACGCGGTGGCGGAAGGTCCGTGAGTCGACGTCGGCGAGCCCAAACGGATTCTCGCCGACCAGGTTCGACGTCCCCAGCCACTTTGGTCCCCGGAACGGGGGAACGAGGTGCAGCATGTCGTAGGACAGCTCCCGCACCATGCGGTCGCGACGGTCGGTGACGGTGATCTTCTGTTCGTCGGGAAACAGGCCGGTCACCCCGGTCTGGTAGAGGACCTGCACGCCGAGACCTCTGAGGCGCTCGTCGAGACGACGGTCGAGAGCCGCCTGGTCCACCAATCGAGGACGGTCGACGACCAGGGTGATCGCGACACCGGGCCGACGGCCCTCGCGTTGCCAGTGGGCCGCGGCGAGGAATAGCGGCTTGATCGTCGTGCCAGTACAGCTGACCGGTGCGCGGGGCACCGTGAACACCGCGCGACCGTCGGCAGGCATGCGCTGCACCAGATCCCAGGTCTTCTCGGCGTGATCCAGGTAGTTGCTCGCGACGGCCACCGAGTCCAGCGCGGAGTCGATGCCGGGCAGCTCGTCGTCGTCGGGGACCAAGCCGGTCGCCAGGACGAGGTCGCCGTAGCGGTACCGGCGTCCGGAAGCGCACCGTACGACGCGGGTGGCCGCGTCGATGGACACCGCGGAGTCCTTCAGCCAGGTGCAGCCGCGCGGGGTGACCGACCGCTGAGTCCGTTCCGCGCTTCGCATGCTCGCCTGCCCGCCGCCCACGTAGGACAGCAGCGGCCGGTAGGTGTGTACGTCCTGCGGTTCGATGACGGCGACGTTGCCGACGCCTCGACGGATGAGCCGCGCCGCCGCGCTGATTCCGCCGTTCCCCCCGCCGACGATCAAGACGTCGAAATGCCCGTCCAAGTCTCGGAGGTCAGCGTCCATGACGGGGCCTTACCCCGTTGTGTCCGCCTCAATCCTCGGCCTGGTCCGCCCTAGTCGGCGTC